>CBFHWX010000019.1:0-34038 GCA_965659445.1 Limisphaerales bacterium
AAACCACCGCCACTTCCCATAAACTGGGCGTGCAAGGCCGGTGTCGCCAATCCCAAGACAACCATCAGCAACAAAAATTCAATCCTGTTAGAAGCTCTTTCCATCTTTACCTTAAACTAGCCCCAGCTTGCTGATTTCACAAGCAATTTGCCAGTCTTTTTTGTGACATAAACACCACCTTTTGAACCGGTTCTCCACCCCGTCCAATACCAGTTCGCAGCAGCGATCGTGCCATTTAATTCGGACGACATTTTTTGGTGTTTACTCCATATATTTCAAAACACCGACTTGCAAAGTATTTACCTTCATTTTACCCTCAATTATGCGTGTTTTCACTGTGTTTTTCCTTTTATTGATCCATTTCAGTCTCTGGACGGCCGAACACGGTGCGGTGGCCACGGTGGACCCGATTGCAACCGATGCGGCCATTGCCGCGATGAAAAAGGGCGGCAACGCCGTCGATGGCGCGGTGGCGGCTGGACTGACGCTCGGCGTGGTAAACGGCTATAATTCAGGAATTGGCGGTGGTTGTTTCATGGTGATCCGGTTGGCCAACGGAAAATTCGTGGTGATTGACGGACGCGAGATGGCACCGGCTGCCGCCAAGCGCGACATGTATCTCAAAAACGGCAAACCGGACACCCGTGCCAGCAAGGTGGGCGCACTGGCCAGCGGAGTGCCAGGTGCATTGGCGGCATACGAATTGGCAGTGCGGCAGCACGGTAAGCTGCCCCTGAAGTGGCATCTGGAAAACGCAGCGCAGATTGCCGAGGATGGCTTCAAGATTCCCAGTGCGTATGCCAGGCGAATCCTTGCCACTTCGCGGGATCTGCGAAGGTTCAAGGATTCCGCTTCGATCCTGTTGGATGATGATGGAAAATCACGCAGGACTGGTGAGTTACTCAAGCAACCTGACCTGGCCAAGACTTATCACGCGATTGCCAAAGAGGGTATCGGATGGTTTTACGGAGGACCATTCGCTGCAGTCACGGAAAAATGGATGAAAGCCAACGGCGGTATCATGACCGCCAGGGACTTGGCCAACTACAAACCCAAGCTGCGCGCACCGGTGCGGGTCAATTATCGCGGCTATGAGATTGTTAGCATGCCGCCGCCCAGTTCCGGAGGAGTGCATGTGGGCCAGATCCTAAACATTCTGGAAAATTTTGACCTAAAGAAAATGAAGCCGAACTCTGCGGATTTCATCCACCTGGTTACCGAGGCAATGAAGCTCGCCTTTGCTGACCGGGCGCACTGGCTGGGAGATGCGGATTTTGTTCCTGTGCCGCGTGGGTTGATTGACAAAAAGTATGCCAAGGGATTGGCAAAGCGTATTCGCATGGACCGCGTAACTAAGGTTGCCGAACACGGCACCCCTCCGCGTTCCACGGAGGATTTGTTCAACAAGCATACGACACATTTTTCATGCGCGGATAGTGAAGGCAACTGGGTAGCCTGCACG
This sequence comes from Limisphaerales bacterium, assembly GCA_965659445.1. GTDB lineage: Bacteria > Verrucomicrobiota > Verrucomicrobiia > Limisphaerales > UBA1100 > UBA1100. The sequence continues at coordinate 1,463 of CBFHWX010000019.1, forward strand.
GCAACGGTAAACACGAGCTTCGGCAGCAAGGTCATTATCCCCGGCACTGGCGTGATTATGAACAATGAAATGGACGACTTCTCCATTGCGCCCGGCGTGCCCAACGCATTCGGCCTGCTGGGTGCAGAAGCAAACGCTGTGGCCCCCGGCAAACGCCCCCTCTCAAGCATGAGCCCAACGATTGTTTTAAAGGACGGCAAACCCATTCTGGCCGTGGGTGCCGCCGGCGGGCCGACTATCATAACGCAGACCCTTCTGGCCATCATTCACACGATTGATTTCGGGTTGCCGATCCAGAAGGCCCTCGCTCAGCCGCATTTCCATCACCAGTGGACGCCAGACCAGGTGCGCATTGAGAGAAAAATCGGTGAAAAAGTCTTGGCGGAGTTGCGAGATCGCGGCCACACGCTGAAGCTTTACAACCAGATGGGTGCCACACAGGCAACAAGCCTTCGTAATGGCAAATTCGAGGCGGCGCACGATCCCCGCCTTAAAGGTAAAGCGACGAGCTACTAGCATTCGGCTGATGATCGGGGGGATTACACCGACTCCTTTATTTGGCTAAATTATTACTTGCCTATGGTGCGAATGCTTAAGAGACTGAGTATTGTGAATTTCCCCCTAATGCCATTTGTCAACAGTAGATGGTCCGGTGGAGATAGACCAACCGGGTAACCTCATTTCGAGATCCAGCTGGTTAAGTCATGAAAAGCATTAATATCAGGACCAGCGAGGGCTCGGCCCAATTTGATTGTCCATATTGCGGTGTGGATGCGGAAATTGACGATGACGCGATCGTTGAGTTGTGGACGCATTTCTCAGGGATCGTCACCTGCCCTCCACCTCAAGGTTGCAACAAACAATACGAGATTCCCACAATTGAGGAGGTTGTAAAACTCAGAACGAGTGGCGGCATGCCTGAAGCGGTACCGGAAACTCAACCTTCCGATGCAGAGACCAATGAAGAAGTTACTTCACCTGAGACAACTGAGGGCAGTGAATCAGCTGACGCTAAAGAATCTGAAGAAGAGGAGGAACCAGCTCCAAAATTTACCGGTCCTTGGCGACCCAAATCGCAATCTGATGAGGAGGGTTCCTCTTCCGTAGATGAGGAATTTGAAAAGTATGTAGCCTCAAAGGACGGGGGAAAATCCGAGGTCACATCGCCTCTTTCAATACGGACTTTTCGCCGGATGGAATGCATTGTTCAAGGTCAGAACAAGTTTGATGAAACTGTTTCCATATTTTTGGGGCAAATTGGCAGGGAAAATATCATCAGTGTTACGCCGTTTACCTATATGGAAAAAGGTGAAGACTGGACGGACTACGGCGTAATCGTCTATTACGCCCAACCTACGGAAGCCGAGGAGAAAAAGTCTGAACCTGTAGTCTGGAGAGATTAGAAACTCCCTTTCTTTTTTCATTGCCGAACTAACTTCACTCGATCTATGGCACGCTGAACTCCGCCTGAGATTGCCATTGTTTTTTCAGTTCTATACACTAAATCCATGACGTTCCTGATGGCCCTCGACTCTGACTCAGTTACCAAAGTCCTTCTGCTTGTTTTCCTGGGCGGCTATCTCTCTTGGGGAGTACTCCGTGATTACCGTTTGGTCAACCACTGGGAATACAAGATTTGGGACATGCGAAGAGGCCCCGACCGAGAGGGAATGGAATTCGAAATCAAACGAATGAAGGCGCTTGGCAAAGAGGGATGGGAATGCTACGCCGTGCTAAAAATGCCCGATGACAACGGAGCGGTTCACCGTGAATACCATTTCAAACGTAAGCGAAGCGTACTTAATCTGGGCTTCAAACAAACCAAAACCGGAACGAGTACGCAAATTAAAGCGGGCCTCAAGAAGGACTAACCGTTACGCCGCCAGAGAAATTATCCGGTCAATCAATTTCGGATATACCAAACCAGCTTTTTTGGCTGACATGGCAAAGTCTTCATCTCTGGCAAGCATTGGGTTTGGATTGGCCTCAATGAAAACAATTTCATTTTCCGCAGTGAGCCGCAGGTCAATCCGTGCATACCCGTTGAGTTGCAAACAACGGTAAATGTCCTTACAGGTGACCTCTAGTCGTTGCTGCACCGGCTTGCCAAGAGGCGGAAGAAATCGATTGTGAATGTCCCACCGATACCGATACTCCTCATCCCATTTCACCTTGTAGCTGGCGAAGCGAGCATGAGTCGGAACATCACTCCCCCAAATCATCTCGCGTGCCGGCAAGCATTGCAGACGGTCATTCCCCATCACTCCCACGTATACCTCTCGACCCTCGATAAACTCCTCCACTAACGCCTCCTGCTTGAAGCGCTCATGAACAAAACAAACGCGGTTGACCAGCTCAGCCTCGTTATTCACCACACTCTTCAGGCTGATACCGTAGCTCGCCTCCTCCCGCGCAGGCTTCACGATCAGTGGAAAGTTCATTCCCGATCTCATCCTGATGAGTTTCCCCGGTTGCTGCACCACAAATTCCGGTACGCGTACGTTGTGATAACTGAGAATTTTTTTGGAGATTACCTTGTCCTTGCACAAGGTAATTCCCGTGGAGCCGCAGCCGGTAAGCGGCACACCCTGTAATTCAAGAAAGGATGTGATTCGATTTTCATTGCCTGGCGAATTGGCGAACTGCTCCACCATGTTGAAAATCACATCGGGCTGATAACGGTCAATCATTTCCCGAATGAGCTCGGTGTCATCATGCACACCCAGCATCGCAAAGGGATACTTGAGTACTCGCAACGCATTGAGCACGTGCCGTTCAGTTTTCCAATCCGGCGACTTCAGGTCCTCGGTATAATCATCATCAAGGCTCGTGGGTTCGCCCACGTCGAACAACACCAACACTCTCGGCTTCTTTGCCAATGAATTCCACCTCCTTTTGCGCCGCGGGGGAGCTAGCGCTGATGTTTAAAACGACCGGTAAACCGGTGATTCATTACAAGTGAATTTATATATGAAACGAGGTGCAAAGGCAATTCAGAATCTGTCGCATCGGCCGCGAGATCCAGCTCGTTAGTACGCTCAATGAGATCACCTAAAATTTCGTTCACACGATATTTCGGTTCGCATGTCCACTTGCACACTATTCCCACGATATTCCCGCGTTTTTGCCGCAGGTATTTCTCCGCCGAGATGCGCCCGTTGCTCCCCTTTGATTCAGGGAACAACTGTTGCAAATCCGTATCAAACAAATCAGTAAACGATTCGGCACAAGCCTTTTGTTTGCGGCGGTAATACGTTTTTAATTTGATTCGCAAACTACTTTCCAGCGAAGCGCGGTAAGGAGCCAAGCACGTCGGCTCCCTACCCTCCAACTTGCACATCAATTCATCCACATACTCCAACTTGCGCATGGCAGGCCATCCGTCATATTGCTCACGCCAGCCTTCTCCAGGCGTAAGCCACACTGCGAAAGTCTCTGCCCAGTCCTCATCCGGATGCATCTGGGCATACCAGTCATCGAGATGGATCACGTACGATTTACTGTAACGCCGTGGTCGGTACGTTTCTGGATATTCCTGTGAGGCCAATCCGAACTGTTGCTGCCATTTCTTTTTGCGCTGCAGTTTGTAGGCAAACGAATAGGCATGACCTGCCTCATGCCGCAGCAACTTCATGCACTCCTCACGTGTACCGCCTTCCACTTCCAGAATTTGCTTAAGCTCCAGCTTCCGCAGCCGATCGTCAAAGAGATAAAAAGGAATGAAAATCGCCGCGCAACCTTCAGGGCAAAACCATTCATCACCAATGTGACAGGGCGGCATAAGCGCCAGATTCTTAGCCTTGAGCTCCTTGTATAGTTGCGCAATACACGCAGCCACCGTCCCCTCCATCCGCAGGCCGAGATCGGAGATACGCCAGTCCAGCAATGCCTCATCATCAAGCGCACGCCAATCAGGTTGAGTGGTCATTACCATAGCGGGAAGCGACGTTTTAGGGCGTAAATTCCGAAGATCCAAGCGGAAAATAAAATCAATCCGCCGCCAGCGAAAAGCAGAGGATTTCCTTGTCATTGCGCAGATACACACTGCGGTTGGCAAAGGCAGGATGGCTCCAAACCAGCTTGCGACCACGGGCGAAATTCGTCGGTTCAATAAGATTAACGCGGCTGATTTCCTCATAACCCTTGGGGCTCAACTTTGCGATAATGAGATCGCCTTTCTCGTTATGGATAAAAAACCGGTCCTCGTGCTTGACCAAGAACGCATTTGCCCAACGGCCTTCTGATCCGGTAACAGGTTTAAAACTCTCCCACACGCGCTCTCCGGTTGCAGCCTTCAGGCAACGGAACTGCCCGTAACTGCAAACACCATAAATGTAACCATCCTCAATGAATGGTGTACACATGATGGCATGAAGCTGTTGGGTAACACGCTCACTGCGACCAGTAGCCCGCCACGCCACATCGGCGCGTGGAGCGTTCTTAGCCATGCGCATCATTAGGGGGCCGTTATAAAAGGAAGTGACAAACAGCAGGTCACCGTGCAGTCGCGGTGTAGGGATGGTCAACCCGGAGCGGGCCGTGAAGGGCACACTCCAATATGGTTTGCCTGTCTCGGGATCAACCGAGTTGAGCGCGCGAGGATGCCAGATGATGAGCTGCCGCTTGCCGCCTGCCTCATAAATCATCGGCGGGCAATAACCCAGGTCCGGACTCTGCAGCGCACTCCACAGCACCTTGCCGGTCATTTTATCAAACGCCATCGCCACACCTCGATTGCCGCCAACGAGGCAGATGAGTTTATTGCCATCCACCAAGGGATGTGCGGCAAATCCCCAGATGGGCACCTTAGCGCCAAAGTCCTTTTTAAAATCCTTCTTCCAAACCAACTTCCCGGTCTTGGCTTTGAAGCAAAACAAATCCCCCATGGCCCCTAGCACATACACTCGGTCGCCATCGACCGTGGGAGTACAGCGTGGCCCGGCGGGATAGCTGATCGCATAAGGACAATCGTACTCATACTTCCACAAGAGCTTGCCATCGTCTTCATTCAAGCACAGAACCCGCTCCGTGCCCGGCAACTGACCTCTCGAAAAAGGATTGGATGGGTTGCTTGTCCCTTTGGCAAGTTGCCGATCCAGCACAAATACCCTCCCATCGGCAACTGCCGGCCCGGCATAACCACCGCCAATCTCCACCTTCCAGCGTAACTTGGGAGCGCCATTAAATTTTTTGACGATACCTTTTTCACGCCAAACCCCATCGCGCTTCGGGCCAAGCCATTGAGGCCAGTCATCGGCTAAAATGGAAAACGCGGTGAGAAAGAGGAGGTAGAAGGGCGCTTGCATCAATGCATTTTGCACTGACGAATTAAATTGGGCAATGCCCGATAGCTCCCATCAAAATTCCACTCCATATCTCTCTCTGCTCCGAGAGTATTTAAGCAATCGTAGTGGGAATAATGTCGGCGCACCGGATTATCTAATTTTTCAATCTGATAAATCAGCCTGATCTTGTCATGTTCTGATTTGTCAGGTAGCCTTTCGCGCATGTCCACCCGCATTGAGCGCACTGTTACGGTGAATTGGCGACATCAGGTTCTATTCACTCAAAATGTGTTTGATGTGGAAAATGGAGTGCTCCGGGACACACTGGTTGATGATGAAGTTTGCGAACCGCGCAAGGTGTTGATCGTGCTGGATGAAGCACTGGCAGAGGCGCAACCTACTCTTACCAAGCAGATCCAGGCCTATTTTAAGACGCACTCTGATGTGCTGAATCTTGTTTGCCAGCCGATCGTCATGGAGGGAGGCGAGCGAACGAAGAATTCCTACTTCCACGTGTCGGAGGTGCACTCACAGATTGATCGGCATCATATCGACCGGCATTCATATCTCATTTGTATTGGCGGCGGGGCACTATTGGACATGGTGGGGCTGGCGGCAGCCACGGCGCATCGAGGCATCCGGCATGTGCGCATCCCCACCACAACACTCAGCCAGAACGATTCCGGCGTTGGGGTAAAGAACGGCATCAACGCCTTCGGCAAAAAGAACTTTATTGGCACCTTTGCCCCACCCTTTGCAGTAATCAACGATTTCCAGTTGCTCACCACGTTGGAGCCACGTGACAAACGTAATGGGTTTGTAGAAGCAGTAAAAGTGGCGTGCATTCGCGATGCAAATTTCTTTGATGAAATTGAACGTGACGCGGATGCGTTGCGTGACTTTGAGCCTTCCGCAATGCAGCGGCTGATTCATCAATGCGCGGAACTCCACATGAACCATATCGCAACTGGCGGTGATCCCTTTGAAATGGGCTCGGCTCGACCGCTGGATTTTGGGCACTGGGCGGCACATAAGCTGGAGCAAATTTCCGAGTACCGAATCCGCCATGGCGAGGCAGTTGCCATCGGCATTGCACTGGATTGCATTTACGCACGCGACATGGGTTTCCTGAAAGATTCGGACTGCGACCGTATTCTGCGCCTGCTTGAGCGCCTCGGGTTTTCCCTTTGGAGCAATGATCTTTTGCAAGAGGATGAGGAGGGTAAACTGGTCGTAATCGAAGGACTCGAGGAATTCCGAGAACACCTTGGCGGAAGACTCACGATCACCTTGCTGCGGAACGTAGGGGAAGGTTTTGAGGTGCATGAAATGAACTTGCCAAAGGTGTTTAACGCCATCCACGAACTACACAACCGCGCGGAAGGCCAAAGCAACAGCAAGGTTATTCCTGCCAATGGCTAACCCACGTCGAACGGCCGTTCTCAATATCGTTGGCTTGAGCGATCGCCATATCGGCCCGCACACCCCAAACATTCTCGCTTATCGGGACGCCGGGAAACAGGTATTTATTGATCCCGCTTTTCCGGCGGTGACATGCACCGCCCAGAGCGATTATCTCACCGGCAAGACTCCCGGCGCTCACGGAGCAGTGGCCAATGGCTGGTATCACCGGGATTTGTCGGAAGTGCAGTTCTGGAAACAATCCGATCACCTCGTGCAAGCTCCGAAAGTGTGGGAGACCCTCCGTGACAGACATCCAGACTTTACCTGCGCAAAACTTTTCTGGTGGTACAACATGTATTCCAGCGTCAACTGGAGCATCACCCCGCGCCCTATGTATCCGGCCGATGGTCGAAAGGTGTTTGATATTCACACACATCCCAACAACACCCGCACAGACATCAAGCGTGACTTGGGCGAGTTTCCTTTCCCCGGGTTCTGGGGTCCGGCTGCGGGCCTCGACACATCCCAAGGTTCTGCTGATTGCGTAAGCCGGTGGATTGCCGAATCCGCAAAGTGGATTGAAGACAAACATTCTCCGACTCTGTCACTGGTTTACCTGCCGCACCTCGATTACAATCTACAGCGACTCGGGCCTGAGTCCGGTGCCATCGTCACAGACCTGCGGGAGATTGACACCATTGTTGGCGGACTCTTGGAGTTTTATCAAAAGAACGACGTGCAGGTTGTATTGCTTTCTGAATACGGCATCACGGAAGTGAATAAGGCCATTCATCTTAACCGCCTTTTCCGCAAGCAAGGTTGGCTCACGGTGAAGGAAGAGCTTGGGCGGGAGCTGCTCGACACCGGCGCCAGTCGTGCCTTTGCCGTGGCGGACCATCAAGTAGCACATGTTTATCTCAACCGGAATGAAGATGACTCTTTTCGGAATAAAGTCCAAAATTTCCTAAATGAAGTTGAAGGCATGCAAACGGTACTCGATGCCTCCTCAAAAAAGGAAATGGGTATAGACCATAATCGCTCCGGCGATTTAATTGCCGTGGCCAAGGAGAATGCGTGGTTCACCTACTATTATTGGCTGGAAGACGCATGCGCCCCGGATTTTGCACGCACGGTGGACATTCATCGTAAGCCAGGGTTTGATCCCGCAGAACTTTTCATTGATCCACAAATTACCTTTCCCAAGCTGCGCATCTCATGCCGGTTACTTCAAAAAAAACTAGGATTGCGGATGTTGATGGACGTGATCCCTCTGGATGCCTCGCTCGTGAAAGGCTCACACGGTTGCCGACCCTCCAGCCGCTCGGACTGGCCGGTGTGCATCGGACCAGATGAGAATTGGTTCCAAAGCGAAGAGATTGAATCCACCGACATACACAACGTGATCATGCAAGCAGTGGGTTGATTGTGATTGTACACCGCACAAGTTACCTTACATTTTCCACATGCGTTTAGTCTGTTTGTTACCGTTCGTTATCTTTGCTCACTCCCTTTTGGCTGAAAACTGGCCGGGTTGGCGCGGGCCGCGCGGTGATGGCACCAGCCTTGAAAAGAATATCCCCACCGAATGGAGTGACATAAAGAACATTGCGTGGAAAACACTGATTCCGGGCAAAAGCCATGCCTCCCCGATTGTCTGGGAGGACTTAGTATTTGTCGTTACCTGCATCGAGGAGGAGCAGGAGCGCCGGCTCCTTTGCATTGACCGTATCCAGGGCATCGTGATCTGGCAAAAACTCGTGGTGAAATCGCCCCTGGAGCGAGTGCATCGCCTCAACAGCCGTGCCTCCAGCACACCGGCAACCGATGGCAAGTTGGTTTATGTTTCATTTCTCGACGTGAAAGAAATGGTAGTAGCGGCGTTTGATTTTCAGGGTAACCGAAAATGGCAAGTGCGCCCGGGCGTTTTTTCCAGCGTGCATGGCTACTGCAGCTCGCCGGTAATATGGAATGACAAATTGATTGTGAATGGTGACCACGACGGACCTTCTTACATTGTCGGTCTCGAACGAAAGACCGGCAAACCCCTCTGGAAAACAAAACGCCCGAACCGAACACGCAGTTATTGTGTACCTACGATTTATCATCTCAGCAACCGAAACCAAATGATACTAAGCGGTGACAAGTCCGTGGCGAGTTACGATCCGGATACCGGAAAAAACATCTGGTATCTCAACGGACCGACCGACCAGTTTGTAGCAAGCATTGTACACAACAAGGATGCAAATCTGCTGTTCATGACCGGCAGCTTTCCGACGCACCATATCATGGGCTTAAGGCATGATGGTAACGGCGTTATTAATGACCAAAAAATAATTCAGTGGCATCATCGCACGCCTAACTGGGTGAGTTACGTGCCCTCACCCATTTCCGAAGGGAAATATTTTCTCATCTTGAATGACCGCGGCTTTGCAAGTTGCTTCGATGCCAAGAGCGGCAAGAACACTTGGGCCGGTGAAAAACTTGGGCGCGGTGCTCATGCAAGCCTTGTGAGCGCAGAGGGCCTAGTTTATTTTACGTTTGATGACGGCACTACGCGCTTGATTCGCGCTGGCAAGGCGTTGGATATTGTCACTGAAAATTCTATCGGCGAGGGGGTATTCGCCAGTCCCGCAATTAGCCAGGGACAGATATTTATCAAGGGAGATCATCACCTCTTTTGCATTGGGAAATGATATTTGGCTTGAGAATTGCTGTGAATAACATAGACAAACGCCGCAACTGAGGCTTTTTATCTTGAAAATTCGCCAAATTGTGGTTAGTTAGAAGATAGACACTGATGAAAATGAAGCCAAGGAACATTAGCACCAAGTGGGCTCAAATCGTTTTGAGTATCGGATTTTTTGGCCTATTGAGCCAACTAAGTGCTGCAGTTGTAGTACCTGGGGGCCCAGGTGCGGCGCCCGGAGTTCCCGGTGGAACCACTTCTCTTCCCCCTGGCGGTCTCCCCGGTGGAATCGGCACATTGCCGCCCATTCCAGGTGCGACCAACACGCCACCGATGATTCCCGGTGACGGTGGCATACCCGGCATCCCCTCGCCAACCATTGATCCGGTAACTGGCGTTCCGATCATCGGCACACCGCCTGGTGGTCTGCCCCCCGGTGTCCCGCCAACTAGCCCACCCACCGGTGGAGGTACAACTGTTTCCACCAACGCACCACCGGAGATCACTCCCGAGATGATGCGGGAAGCCCTTCGTATTTTCATTCGTGAAAGCAAAACAATCCAACGTGACGCACGAGCCGGCAATCCACGGCAACAGCACAATCTGGCCATTCTATATACGCTGGGAATCGGTGTACCTTTGGATTTCAAGCGCGCCCATCACTGGTTCAACAAAGCGGCCCTGCAAGGATTACCGGAATCCCAGTTCAACCTAGCCATAGCCTATCAGGGTGGCATGGGGGTGCGCAAAGATATGGTGACCGCATACAAGTTTTATTCTCTTGCGGCAACTCAAGGCCTTCCACTTGCTTCCGGCGGGCGCGATCACATTGCGCAATTCATGAGCCGAATCCAGATCGAAACCGCCCAGCGTATGGCTCGCGGTTTTCAACAGGGCATTGCACGCTGGCAGGAAATGAAGGATCTCGAAAAGGCGGGACAATCAAATATAAATCGCATCCTTGGCCTTAAACCCAAGTCGAATGGTTCCGCCGAGGGCAATGACGGAAATTAGTTCCCTGTTTCCTTCCAAAGACGATTCTGAATCTGTACAACCACAAGCTGGCCGATGAGTGTCAGAGCTGAGAGTTGACCCTCTGAGAACTCCCCATCTTCCGCCGTGTCCTCCACACACAATAACCCCACTTCTTCATCGCCGGTCACCAGCGGCACATACATTCCGGCATTCATGGATAATCGACGGACCGACTCGTCTTTGCCAACCTGCTGCCAGGCAAATGCCTTTCGATTTTCTAGGGCACGATGCGCCAAAGTATCACTGAGAATGGGTTTTAATGAGGGGACATGTGCCAACACCTTGATTCGACCAACAGACGGATCGATTACAAATAAGGCAGCACGTTTTACACCTTCCAGCCAATCCGGAAGTTGATTGGTCAACCATTGGGCCAAGGCAACCGAATCAGGCTGGGCATTCAGTTCACCTGGAATGTCAGGCAGCAAATCCAGAATAGTCGCCGCATCATCACTACGCAGGAACGGGTCAGTCAAGGTCCGCTCATAGGTGGAACGAATGCGCCCCATCGGACTTTTTCGGCTGAGAAAAACCTCCTCCAAATCCTCCTTGGATCGACTTTCCGGTGCATGGTAACGGTAGCTGTCCTCCTTGTAAACTGGATACGAATCCATCGCCTGAAAAGCACTCTCATCATCCGCATCGGATACTAGAGTATCTTGTTTTTTTATAGGCGGCTTGGATTTCACGCCAGCATCAGTCCAAAAACGAAGTATGATCGAACCAATCTGAACCTGATCATCAGAGCGCACCACACAGGCCCCGTTAATCAGGTTGCCGTTCACCCTAGTGCCATGGGTACTACTCAGATCCTCGACCCAGCAAATACCACGGGTTTGCCATATCCGCGCATGGGTACGCGACACCTGCAAATCAGCGCTGAGATCCACACTGATATCCGTCTCGGAATGCTTACGGCCAATAAATATTTCATCGCGATCGAACGATTGTACTTCCGCAGACCCCCCTGTTGAGATTTCCACATGAATCGTATTGCCCGCTGGTGCAGCTTCCCGTTTCGGCGTGAACTGCTCTATCTTCTTAACGACCTCTTTATGCTCCCCCGATCGGACAATCGGCTTTGGTCGCTTACGTCCACGGCGAGGTTTCTCTTTTCCCGAGCCACGGCCGGGAATGACTCTTCGCCGTCTCGCGGTATTTTTTGCCCGAATGGTCAGATGTGTCTCACCAAGGGTGACTTCGTCACTCAGCTCCAGAGCCGTCGCCCCAGTAATCACACTTCCATTTAAGAGGGTCCCGCCGCTGCTACCCAGATCTTCAAGCATCACGGCACTCCCCTCCACCCACACCCGAGCATGCACGCGCGACACCAAATCATCCGGAGTCAGGTCCAGCCCCACATCCCGACTTTCATTGCGGCGACCGATCACGACTTCCGTCTTATCCAAAACCACATCACGCACCTTACCATCTTGTTCGATTTCAAACTCCAGCATTCGGCAGTAGATTGGCTAGTGAAATGCCTCAACGTCAATCCTCTTCAGCAAATCAGCTTGAGCAAAATCTGTTTTTTTATATATTGACGCAGCCTTTTGTGGCATGCCGACTACATCCAGAATAATTATTCAACGCCAAAGTGGTGAGATAGTGGGGCACTTTTCACTGGGCCCGGGTGAACATAGTGTTGGTCGCGACACCACCAATGCTGTACTGGCACAAAGTGATTATATTTCACGCCACCACGCGAAGCTGCTGCTCTCGCCAAATGGAATTTCCATTGAAGATCTCGGCAGTACACATGGTACCTTTGTTGATGGAGTAGCTGTTCAAGGGACAACCCGTATTAACCTGAACCAAGCAGTTAAGATTGGCGACCTGTACCTCACTGTGCAGGAAGAGGACCTCGGTGATACTACTCCGGATCTTTATACCACCGGCGACATGATCGGTGGCGGACGCTACTCGCTACGCCAGGAAATCGGCCGTGGAGGTGGTGGCGTCGTGTGGCTAGCCAAAGATGAACACCTCCAGCAGCTGATAGCCATAAAGCGACTCCCCCCCGAATTGACCAATGATGCCATTGCCCTCAAGGAACTCGTCAGCGAGGTTCAAAAGGCTCGAATGCTCTCCCATCCCAACATCGTTCGTATTCACGACTTCGTGAAATTGCCTAACGAACCTCCCTTCATCACCATGGAGTTTGTGGATGGCACTGATTTAAATTCTCTGCGCAGCCAGCAACCCAACGGCTATTTCACCTGGGAGCGACTGGAGGGACTGGCCATACAATTGTGCGAGTCCCTGAATTATGCCCACGAACAGCAGATCGTTCACCGCGATCTCAAGCCGGCAAACATGATGATCACTCGTGAAGGCAACTTGAAACTGGCCGATTTTGGCATCGCCGCCAGCATTGATAATACCCTCCAGAGCACAGTTCCCGAAGGCGACTCCAGCGGCACGATGGTCTACATGAGCCCACAACAAATGCAGGGCAAAAAGCCACATCCTACAGACGACATCTACGCGCTCGGAGCCACCCTCTACGATCTTCTCACCACACGCCCTCCATTTTACAAAGGCGATATTTTCCAGCTTACGCAAGACGCGCCGCCCCTTGCCCTCTCGCAGCGACTCAAAGATTGGGCAATGGAAAACCCCATTCCGCCACATGTGGAGAGTGCCATCATGGCTTGCCTAGCCAAAGATTCAGCCAATCGACCTGCAAAAGCCAAAGATTTAATTACGCTGCTGCACCCCAGCAGTCAACCTCCTCCTCCCCCTCCTCCTCCTCCTGAATTTATCCCCAAGATGGAATCTGTGCTCGCGGAACCATTGGAGAAAACACAAAAGTATCTGGAGGAAAACCTACCCGAACCAGTTACCTCTTGGTGGGGCAAACAGAGCACAAGCAAACGCGACATTGTTCTCATTTGCTGCATTATCTTCGGACTTCTGGCCACTGAGATAATTTATTCCAAGCTCGAACACAGAAATTACTTTAAGACCATCAAGGACACCAAATTTTTTAGACCGTGGTGATTACTTCAAAGCAATACGATTTGTTTGATAACCAAGCCCTAACAGTTAACTATTCGGAGTGCTCTAATCGTGTCTTCTGAATGCCCAGAGGTGCTTGGCCCCACGGATGTAGAGGGAAGATGTGTCAAAGGCTGGACTAACGTGGATGGGTTCACCTATACTATGTTGGTAGACGATTTCAAATTTATCACCCGTCTTGGCAATAGTGAGCTGCCCGGGTTCGGAAGCAAGGTAAAGGAAGCCATTGGCGATCACCGGAGAAGCGCTGTACTGTCCTGAACCCCCAAGGCGTTCGCTGTAAAGAAGCTTACCGTTTGTGGCGTTTACAGCTGAAAGCAAACCGCCACTGCGAACCATGTAAAGACGGGCCCTGTAAAAAACCGCCGAAGGTATTTCTGGAATACTACGATTGAGTTCCCATTCAACATGGCTGTCGGTGATGTTGCCCTTGCCGCCGGGACGTATGGCAATAAGCATCGGTTTTCCGTTGCCGTGTGAAAAGTTAGCGGTGAATTCCTTGTGCGTCCAGAAGCCATCGCGATTTTTGTCTATCCAACTAAAAATGCCATCGAGACGTCGGTTTCTCTGCCGTTTATCCGAAGGCAATGGCATGCCAAAGCCGGGATGGCCAAGGGGCAATTCAGGGCGAAAGGGAAAAGTAAAATGGCCGATCATTTCGCTGCGCTGCAGTTTCTTGTCGCCATTGGTGTCAAAGCCAATGATAGATTTCCAGAAGGGCTCAGGGTTGACCTGCACATCGCCGCCGCCTCCGCGCTTGGATGCAGAGGCAAACACAAGGCCGTTGCCCGCAACCGGTGAGGCAATGGTTTCCCGTGAGAACCCGGTGACAAACCATTTCTCCTGGCCAGAAGGCAGATCGTAGCCGCAAAGACGACCGTTGCCGAGGACCACCAGCTCCTTTTGATCGTCATGACTCCAGATGATCGGAGTAGACCAGCCACTACGCTGAAAAGGCCGTGGTGTTTCCCATGCCTTCCCTCCGGTGGTTTTCTTAAGGGCAAGTATTTTCGACTTGCTCAGGCGACTGCGTGGCAGATTGTTGTCGTCATCCAACACAAGAATGATGAGATCCTCATAACTGATCGGTGAGGTGGAAGTGCCGTACAGAGTGCGAGGGGTGGCGATTGGCTTCTTCCACAATTCCTTGCCATCGTGATCGTAGCAAAGCATACCATAGGAACCGAAGTAAACGTAGATATGATCCTTGTCCACAACCGGCGTAGGTGCAGCTTGACTGTTGGCCTTGTGTACTTTTTCAAGCGCCACCTCGGGTGCTTCCCGGCGCCACGCTAGTTTGCCGGTGGCTTTCTCATAAGCGAGCGTGACGAGTCGGCCCGCGTCGATGCCAGTGAGAAAAATGTGTTTACCCCACAGAACCGGAGAGGAATGACCGATCGGCGCGGCCACTTTCCAAGTGGGATTGTTGGAATCAATCTTTATTGGCGGTCTGCTATTCACCGCCACCCCTGATCCATTGGGTCCACGGTATTGATTCCAAATTTCCGCATGCGTCAGCTGGATCCCCGAAAGCAAGGCCACCACAAAAAACAAAATAAATCGCTGCACGCCAAAACTCTAGCGTCTTCAAGATGAATTGCCACTGCAATAACCTGAGTACATTCTTGATACGGCGTATGGTGCTTTGTGGCAAGGTAAACGCATGAAACCCAAGCGTTGGATCATCACTTGTACTGTTTTGTTGGCTGTAACCGGTGGCCTAGTGAATCAGAAGACCGCCTAGCCCGGATTGTCCTACACGTACTGCGCGGGCCAATTATCGTGGCGGAGGAAGAGTACAATCTGGAAATGCTCGCCATCGGATTTTTTGATGATCAAAAGATCGCCGCAATCCTGACTTATGTTCGAACAACTTGGGGAAAGAAATTGGAACCGGTTACCTCGGAGACAATCGGTGGAAAAAGAACCTTAAACCGAGAACGTTCCGACTCATGGACTATTCAGAAACTACTGGATGCCACTCGATTGAACTGGAACAACGAATGAAGAGGCTGAATTGATAGGCGAAGTAGAAGGCGCGGCTGTTGCAGATGAAGAGCCTGAACCATCACTATAACGCATGATTAACCTGTGAAATGCCCCTTGGACCGGGCGTCTATTGCCTTTGTATTTTTTCGTAAAGATATCGATTTGTGTCTTTGAAAAAGAAATTGGGTTTTCCATAACCGTCCATAAAACATTTTCGGAACAAGGAGGGGTAGTAAGCGAACCGTGATAACGATAGTATGATCTTTTGCCCTCTGGAGGCAAAAAGGCATCAGCCCGAAATTCTTTAATCAAAACATTGTATGGATCGTCACCAGTTTCAGACGTTAATATATCTGAATGCCCTAACTTTTCTATAATCTTATTGATTTCCCCTTCCTTAATCATGACACCCACCACTGCGAGCTTTACGGGCTTTAGCTCTGCCTTGTCTTCGGAACTTTCAATCAACTGATGCACCAAATGCAGTTCCATCGGGTAATCTTTGCCATCTATTTTGTGTTCGCTGGGAGTATGTAAATGAAACTGAAGCAACTCATATTTCTGACCGCTGATCTCAATATAGTTATCTGCCGTAGAACTACAATTAACCTGTATGGTATGGCCAGTATTAATTACTTCTAGCATCGAGCCGGTATAATGGAACTTTATTGGACCGAGCAGATCATCTTTACCCAACTGAGCCGGTGCAACAGCGGCGGAGGTATTAATATCAATGGGGGATTGACGGATTCCCGTGGACGCAATGGCCCAATCAGGGCTGAGTGCACCCCAATGATCTGGCCCCTCAGCCCCCTCATACTTCCAATGAGCATGAACCTCTGATGCATGGGATGAAGTTAACTGGTGAAGTAGGAGGTAGCACATGCCTCCTCCAACTCCAAGAATGACAACCGGAATGCAGAGAGCAAGAATCCATGGCTTTTCGGTAATACTCGGCATGTTGTGAGCCTATGTATAGGCATCAGCTAAGTCAATCCGAAAGGCTATTCAAACGGATTCGAATTATAGCTATCGTGGTAATATTTAACCGGATTCATTCTCTACCCGTTGATTTTTCAATCGGTCACTGAACCAAAAAGGTAAATAGGCCACGAAAAACATACCTAGCGCAACCACCTCAAGAATCGGAATATACCACGGCCAGGGCGCGAAGAAAAACGGTGTGTCCGCCTCGGGTGCCTGACAGAGAAATGCGTAATTGGCCTGCCCTCCAATGGCGAGATTCACTAGCGCCAGCACCACGGCAATCGCGTTGAGCAGCAGAAAAATTCGCCACATTGAGCGCCAAGTGGGGCGCATTTTCAAAGCCCACGTGGCATAAAGCACAGCCCAGATTACGCCACAGTGGGCTATAAAGTAGCCAAAAAATCCAAATGAAGGAAATGGCCAGACAATGTCCGGCGTGAGTAGTGCGTTGACTGTGCCAGTTAGTCCCACGAAATACGCGAATTCATAACCAACCTGTGAACGTCGCCACAGTGCAATCATACCGGCGAACAAAGCCAAGGGGCAAAGATGAATCGGCAGAGCCAACTCTAGGAATTCGCGAATGTTAGCCGTCTCGTTGAAATAAAAAATACGATAGGCGATTTCATTAACCAGTAAAAATCCAGCCAGCGCCCAGCCCACCTTCCGCTGTAAGCTGACGGAATCCTTTCGCTTAACCAACTGAGCCAGCACCCCTGGCACAAGCAGTGTGAGAATCAACGCCGTTATGTGTGGAGCATCGAAATACGGAATGTGCAGAGATATATTTGTCGCGGCCAAGGTGATTCACGTTATAGAGGCCGGATTACCGAGATGTTTCGGTAATAATCCAGTAGCGTTTCCAGACTCACTACGCCGCCGCCCATACCGCTTTTTTTAACCCCCGCGTACGGCACACCATGGACAACCACGTTGTGCGCATTGATCCAGCCATTGCCGGCATCGAAGGTCTCAGCCACGCGGCGGCATCTGGCGAGGTCGCTAGACCACACACTATTAGCTAGTCCGTAGTCAGTGTCATTGGCCAAACGCACGCCCTCGGCCTCGTCACCAAACGGCGCGCAATAGGCCACCGGACCAAAGATCTCCTCTCGTGCCGCCACATTGTCCAGCGATCCCGCCAAGAGCGCGGGCTTCACGTATTGCCCGCTGCACCCACTGACTTCCGCTGCGCCGCCTTCCAGCACCATCTCCGCACCACTAGCCACACCCTTTTCGAGATAGCCAAGTACGCGATTGCGCTGCACTTCACTGACCACCGGCCCCATCTGTGTTACATTATCCATTTGATGGCCAATGTTCACCGCCTTCAGCCGATCGACTGCCGCGCTGATAAAGTCATCATAAATGTCTCGCTGGATCAGCCAGCGGGTTGCGTCGCAACAGACCTGGCCAGCATGGAAGGTAATCGCGCCAACCAGCTTCTCTGCAGCGTCGCTGATGTCCACGTCATTGAAAATCACGGCTGCGCCCTTACCGCCTAGTTCGAGTTTCACGGGGATAAGGTTGCCGCCGCAGTTGCTCGCTACCATCCGGCCGACCTCTGGCGACCCGGTGAAGCTCATGCGTTTGAGGTCTGGATTTCCAGACAGCGCCGCGCCCGTCTGCTCGCCAATGCCAGGGATGACGTTGATCACCCCATCCGGATAACCAATCTCCTTTGCGAGATGCGCCACGTACAGCGTGGAGAGTGGCGTATCCTCCGCCGGTTTTACCACGCAAGTGTTGCCTGCGGCTGTCGCCGGCGCGATGCCCCAGCCACACAGCAGGAAGGGGAAGTTCCACGGGATAATGAACCCGCATGGCCCCCATGGATGCCTCACCACTGCCGCCTCGTGTCCCTTTACGGCGATGACCGTCCGCAACTCAAGATTCTGCGCCAGCTCGGCAAAGTAACGGTGTGTCTCAATGAAATTCTCCACGTCTGCCACCGCCTGATCGTAAATCTTCCCGCAGTCCAGCGACTCGATCTGCGCGATAATCGCCTTGTGTTTCTCCACCTCGTCCGCCAGTCGATGCAGGAAAACGCACCGCTCATTCACTGGCATTTTCGCCCAGTCGCTCTCGTCGAACGCCTTTTGTGCCACGGCCACCGCATGTTCCACATCCTCGCTGGTCAGATTCGCCACTGTCGCTAGCTTCTCGCCACTGCCGGGATCGTGCGTGTCAAAAGTCCCACCATCACTGGCCATCACTTCATGGCCGCCGATCACAGCACCGTGGATTTCCTTTTTAAAAAACTCCCGCACTTCGGGCAGCAGTTTTGATTGAGTAGCAGTTTCCATAGCCATGACTTGTTCCTTTGGTTAGGGTAGACAAACCATTGTTTTACTAGTCGGTGGGCTCGTCAAGTGAAGAAAGTGGTTCACGACGGGATGTAAAATGTTTTCAAACATTTTTATTTCCAGATGGCTATTCAATTTACAGGAGTTATCATTGAGCAATGAATTTTAGCAGCTGCCTTCCCTTATTATGTTCGACGGCGTTACTTCTGGCCTTACCCTCGGAAGCAGCCAAGCGCAAAAAGTCGTTCCCTAAACTGAATCAAATATTCGCCCCTGAAAAGTTGCGCGAGGATTTTGGAGTTTTGCAGGACGCGATGGAACAATTGCACCCTAGCCTCTACCTCTACACGCCCAAGAATAAATTCGACCAACTTTTCAAGGACACCCAGCTGGCTTTCCAAAAACCGGCGACTGTCCGGGATTTTTATCTGCGAGTGGGACTAGTCGTTGAAAAAGCAAAGTGCGGCCACACTTATTTCGATCTTCCACATCGTCTACTGAACCAACTGCAAAAAGAAGAACCTCTTTTCCCATTACCCTTGTTCTTTCTGAACCAAAGGGCTTATGTGGACACCAAAGATCAACCCATCCCCCTAGGGGCCGAGGTGACGGCCATCAACGGTACACCCATGGCAGAAATTCTACCCAGACTTTTACCCTACTTGCGTTCCGATGGGTTCAACGAAACAATGAAGCACCGAATGTTAGCAGATGAATTTGCCCTTCATTATCGCCTAGTATTTGGCACGAAAAAAACCTTTGAGATTGAACACGCCACTTTCGGCACAAAATTGAGAGAAAAGATAAAGATCGATGCCATCGCCAGCGTTCAATTACAAAAGAACCTCATGCGCCGCCATTCCACAAAGGGAAAACTTAAAAATTACCAATTCAAGTGGGCTGACAACAACATCGGGGTCCTTTCAATCAACTCATTCGATTTTGGGCTCAACAAAAAAGGCCGGCAAAAATACCGGAGCTTCCTCAAAAATACGTTTACTGAAATCAAGTCACGCGAGAAGGCCCAGAACCTCATAATTGACGCCCGGTTTAACGAGGGAGGATACGTGGGGAATGATGCCCTGCTTTTCTCCTACCTGACGTGCAAGCCATTCCGCGAAGCCAAGACTGTCATTGCCAAGACTCTTGATATTCCACTTGAGGATTTTCTGGATAAAAAAGAATTCTTCCGGGGCGTCGAGAAAGCTGTGGAAAAATCCCTGAACAAAGAGTTTGTAAGGAACGATGCGGGGCTGTTTCGGATGATTGATGAGAAAAACAAAATCCACAAACCCAAGGCCATGGCATTTGAGGGCAGCATATATATTCTGATTAGCGGGTGGACTCATTCGGGTGGCTCGGTCCTGTGCAGCATGGCGCTCAACAACGATAATGTCGTGTTCATCGGGGAGGAAACCGGTGGCGGCCATAAGTTTTACACCGCGGGCAACATGGTGCTCTACACGCTGCCTAACACCCAATGCCAGTTAGAAGTGCCGATGATTCGTTACCAGAGTAATTCACCGAAAAATGCCTTTCCCAAAGGCAGCGGAATTAGACCGCATCACAGCGTTACCCAGACCCGCGAAGATTTCATTAAGGGCACCGACACTGTGATGCAGTTCACATTAGATTTAATCAAAGCAAAAACGAACTAGGCGTCATGCAATATATTTTAGGCAAACCTTGTTCCAACAAAACAGCGGTGATGGTTCTGTTTATTGCTGGCACAAGCCTGCCCGTGTTCACGGGCTGTAAAACCATCTCAACTGTCGATCCGTTGCCGCAAGATTTACAAACACTGGAGGCGTTAGCGGAGGCTGCTGACGCCAAAGGCGAGCAGGCCATCACTGCCCAGGATATTGTTGAAAAGATGCGCAATACGGAAATGAGCCGCGAAGGCAAAAGCAAGAAAAGCCTCGTCTATACCTTTCTGCGAAACGTAGTAACAGAGGATTTAAATTCGGCGGGAGAAACAACAAAGCGTAAAACTAAAACCTATCGGGCTTTCTCCGACAATCGTGATCAAGTACTACTAGAAGTAGACGGGAGAAAGCCAACTCCAAAGGAAGTTGAAGTCGACCGAAAGGCAAACCGAAAACGTCAGCGTCAACTTCTGGATAGTGGCAAAAAAGGCAAGGGCGACTCTGATATCAGAAGACGTAAATTTGACCAGTACCGTGATAAGTTCACTCCTAGGCTCATCGGCACCGAAAAGATCGGTGTTCGTCCAAACTACATTGTCCAACTTGTGCCAAACCCATCTCATAAGCTCAAGAGCTCTGTTGGCGATCGGATGATGAATCAAATGTTGGCGAAGTTATGGATTGATCAAGAGGAGTTTCAGGTAACAAAAGCTGAAATTGAATTGACCCACCCGATCTCTTATCTTGTTGGAATAGCAGCATCTTTAAGGACACTCAAATTCACGATTAACCAAAAACGCCTGACTCCGGAAACCTGGGTAGACCAAAACGTATCCGCCTTCATTGATGTTCGAATACTGCTTGGCACTTTCCACTTTCGAATGAACAGTAAATCCTCTGATTTCAAGCCGGCGACAAAACGGAATATCCCCACTTCAGATTTGCGTGATGATGGCGGAGTGGTAAAGTAACATGGAACGATGAGCCCCCCCCTTCTTTCAGGCGAGTTACAGCAACAACATCTTGAGGTGACACGCCGTTACTTCATGCAACTGGGGGCCGCGGGGTTCACCGTGATGAATACCCACTCCTTATGGGCAAAGGACTCGGATGAGGCCATCCTGGCTGATGCGACCGAGGACCTGGAATACCTCACGCACCAGAATGAATTTGGCACAGTGGAGCGAGGCAAACCACTGCCATACAAGTTGCCTCTGGAGAAGCGCTTGGAAATCGGAATGGAAAGGGAAACCTGGACGCTTGATGTGGTTCCTGATCCCAAGAGCAATGTCCTGATGGGCAACCCGCGCTCTCGGGAAAAAGGCAACGCGCTGGATTTCAAGGGGCTTATGAAACTGGCCCAGAAACACTCCGTGCGCTTTCTCAAGATCATGACCTGCAATAACATGATCAAGCCCCTCGGCATGGGCCTTTGGGAAGGAGTGCCGCTGCGCGATGTTATCTGGACCACCAGACCCGCCGCCAACATCCGGCGTGTGTTCTATTACGGCCACCACAATGAGGATCCCAAGCAGCGTTTCCAAAGTTCACTACCCGTCGGCCGCGTGCTGGAGGATCCGCCCGGCGATAACCCTGTCATTCTCTGCTACAAGCTAAACGGAAAATGGCTGAGCGGCCGGCGTGGGGGGCCTGTGCGCATGCTGGTGCCCGACGCCTATGGATTCAAGTCCGTCAAGTGGCTCAAGAGCGTTGTGATCACCAACAACCATCAAGCCAACGACACCTACGCCGGCGGCAACAACGACATCGACAGCTGGATGAAAACCATGTGTCGCTTCCTCTACAAACCGCTAAGGGACAAGGCTGGCGCGCCCATCCCCGTGACAGGTCTAGCGCAGGTGGGCGTGGGGGGCTTGAGCAAGGTTCAGGTGTGGATCAACCCTCAGGACAAACTGTGGCCCAAGGAGGACCCCTACTTCACCAAGGCACCATGGCAGGACGCCAAAATCCTACCACCACCCACCAAATGGGGCGGCGACCTTCCGGAAGGCAAACTGCCGCCTGATGTGCGATTCTTCACCAAGGAAGGCCAACCTAAGCACTGGCCCATGCGCTATACGATTGCCCACTGGGCCACACTGCTTAAAGGCATTGCCCCAGGCAAATACGATGTCTATTGCCGTACCATCGATTCCAACGGCATCGCCCAACCCATGCCTCGTCCCTTCCGAAAGTCTGGCGCCAACAAGATTCAAAAATCCCCGATCACAGTTGAAGGCTGACCATTCTCCTCATTGCTTCGGGTTTGCGCGCTTGCAAGATATCGTTAGAGTGGCTGGGATGAAGTTTGCTTTTGTTGGCGCTTGCTGTGTATGGCTGATGATAGGATGCGCGACATCAACCCAACATCGAATCATTCTCACAGATAGGCCTCCTACTCCAACACCTCAGGCCAATTCCACCGGCCCCACCATTTATTTGAAAGATGACTCAGGCGAGCCTCCGGTGAACCCGATCAGTTCACTCATGTATTTTGTGCAGCTGATTTCCCCGGAACCAGTCAAAATCTCCGAGAATGTTGGGAACACGCAGCAGTCACGCATCTTGTCAGTGAAACGTAATGAAGGCCGTAAAAAATTCACGATTAACTGCCAGTTTGAAATCACAGGTAAAGGCACACAACAAAACATCTTCGACCAGACAGTGGTTATCAGAGCAAAAGAAGATTTTCTAAAGAATGGAGGAACCCTCCAGCATCGTTTGGCATATATTAATATTGAAGGTGAAGGTCGCGGCAATCTTCAGGTCGAGGGCACCCTATCCGGCGGCATGCCGCTTGCCGCCCAATTCAGCTTTCAATTTAACACTCAGAGCCGAAGGAGCCCGGTCACCATCGGCCTAAATGATATCCGCTTCATCGACGGAGTTCCGCACGCAGTGAATGAGAAAGTTATTCGTGTAAACTCCCTTTCCTTTCGCCGACAAGAAGGCCCTCCCAAAATGGAGATCACCGTGGCATCCATTAGTTCGAAGAATGCCGGCAACGGGCTTATTAGCAACTTCGTCGGAAAAGTAACAGGCGCCGTGGCGAATTTGTTTATCCCGCCGGTAACGATTAAGGATGAGGGCAATAATGCGCTCTTGGATTTTGCACAAGCTATTGTGGAAGGACGACAACAATTCACATTCCCTGCCGCTCGTTCAAATTCTACTGATTAAACAGAGATACCACTCCAAGTGTGCGTGTTGAGAGGAGACAGATAGAATCACAGCAATGGCATTTATTGGCATCATAGAAACGGACCAAGCTGAGGGCGACCTGAAGGAGATCTACAATCAGGCTGAAGAACGAGCCGGACGCGTTTATAATATCCTCAAGATCATGAGTCGCAGTCCCCGCGCATTGAAGGCTTCAATGGAATTATACTCCGCAACAATGTTCGGGCCATCAGAGTTGTCGCGCGCGCAACGCGAAATGCTGGCAGTGGTGGTGTCGGCGGCGAACCAATGCCATTACTGAACGGAGGCCCACGGTGAAGACTTCCGTGCGGAGTCAAATGATGCGGATATAACCGAACACCTCAAACACAATTGGCGGGAGGCAGATATATCCGCGACGGATCAGGCGCTTTGTGCGTGGGCCGAAAAGGCGACACTAAAACTTCAAGAAGTCGGCAATGCCGATGTTGACGCACTACGTGACACTGGCCTTTCTGATATTGCCATCAGCGACGCAGCACAAGTGATCGGCTTCTTCAACTACATTAACCGCATAGCCGAAAGCTTGGGCGTGGACCTCGAAAAGGAAATGCCAACGCCAAACCAACCCTGATTATTGCTTCTTGGCCTTGAAACCACCACCAAGATTTGCAACAGCCTGCTCCAACTGCTCTGGGCTGACCTTGCCCTTTTCAACTGTCACAGTAGCTTTTCCACTCTGGAATACCACCTTCGCGTCTCTTACTCCGCCAACTTTTGCGAGTGCAGACTGCACTCGGGGTGCGCAATTGACCGCTCAGGACATCCCGTCTACTTTTAAGTAGACGAACTCCGTGCCGGCCGGTGCCGCGGGTTCAGCTTGTGAAGCAGAAGAGTTGTCGTCGCCTCCACTTTCGGACCCGCCTCCACAACCAACAGCAACAAACAGCGCGCTAATTGCAACTAATGAACATTTAATGATTTGTTTCATATTAAGGGTGCCAAGTAACACGTTTACCATATTCCTGCAAGGAGAACATGTTTTTCACCTCTACTCATCATGCATCTTCTTATTTGCGAGATAAAAAACAACAGGTAGACTATTGCAAATGAAAAGCACCCATTCCAAACCGCGAAGCCTTTTGCCGTGGTTTGGTTACCCCCATCCAGCTTGGCCTCTTTTTTTGTGGGGGCCGATCTCGGTGGCCTGTGTTATTTGGGGTGTAACGAACCATCAACTGGAGCTTTGGCAAGTTGCAGCGATAGGTGCAGCCGCGCTTCTTGTCTGGTCCCTATTCGAATATGTCACTCATCGATTCCTGCTTCATCCTTCGGAAAAATTTATGCGCATGGATCGCTGGGCACATTTTGCACATGGCAAACACCACGATGAACCCAATAATCGAGTCTTTGCATTGGTTCCTCCGTTGAATTCCATAATGGTTTTCATCCCTTTACTGGCCATTTTTCACTTCATTGTCCCACCTTATGCCGTCGCCGTTTTCGCGGGATTTTTTCTAGTCGGTTATTTAGCCTACGAGTATATCCATCTCTCTCTCCACCATGCTGCTCCAAAGACCCGCCTCGGCTGTTATTTCCGCCGCCATCACCTGACACATCATGCCCATGGACGTGAAGGCAATTTCGGTGTCTCAACTCCGCTCTGGGATTTTTTACTGGGCTCAAGACTCAGAAATTAACCCTCCCCAGAGAGCATTCGTGCTGCCTTGCCTTGAGTTTAAGGTTGTGAAAAAATTGGGCATGTACATCACACGCTTCGCTACCCTGCTACTACTGACGACTGCCTTATCGAACCAAGCCGTTTCCAAACCCAACATCGTTTATATAATGTGCGATGAACTGGGCTATTTTGAACCGTCTTTCATGGGCGGGCAAACAATTCGCACGCCCCGCATCGACAAGCTGGCAGCAGAGGGCGTTTGGTTTACTCAAGCTTTGGCGGGATCGTCCGTGTGCGCACCTACACGCTGTGTGCTCATGACTGGCAAACACAGCGGCCACACTTCGGTCCGTGTAAATGGCGGAGGCACTCCCCTGCGTGCGGAGGAGCAAACCATCGCCAATATGCTCAAGCGTGCTGGTTATGCAACGGGTGGTTTTGGTAAATGGGGGTGTGGCGGTCGCGGCTCAACGGGAGTTCCCGAAAAGCACGGCTTCGATGTGTTCCTCGGCTACTACGATCAAGTGCATGCACATAGTTACTATCCTCCGTATATCATACGTAATAGCGAAGAGGTTCCATTGCCCGGTAACAAGGGAGGTAGCACTGGCACGCAATATTCGCACTACATGATTTTTGAAGAGGGGCTGAAGTTCATCCACACCAATAAGGATCGGCCGTTTTTCTGCTATTTACCAATCACCCCTCCCCACGGCATTTTTGACATCCCCGATAAGGACCCCGCTTGGGCCGATTACAAGGACAAAGATTGGCCCGAACCTGCTCGACGATATGCGGCAATGGTTGGCATGGTGGATCGGCAAGTCGGCCAGGTACTCGATCTCTTGAAGGAGTTGAAGCTTGACGAGAACACCATCGTATTTTTCTGCGGCGACAACGGCGGCAACAATTACTTCCAGACACCCGACCATCCTCGCGGACTGCACAGTGCGAATAAACATCCCAAAACCGGTGTGGAATTTCGCGGCGGCAAAGGCAACCTCTACGAAGGGGGCCTCCGTATTCCCATGGCCATCCGTTGGCCTGGTAAAATCAAGCCCGGCCGCGTGAGCGATCACCTGTGGTATTTCCCCGATGTGATGCCTACGCTCGCTGAGATCACGGGCGCGAAGGCAGTGAAAGACACCGACGGACTCTCCATCGTGCCAGAGTTGATTGGCGCTAAAGCCGCCGGCCGCAAACAGATCGACCACAAATATCTATACTGGGAACTCGGGAGCCAATCCGCCGTGCGCATGGGCCACTGGAAAGCTATCCGCCCTCGCTCCAATGCTCCATGGGAATTGTACGATTTGAAAAAAGATATCAGTGAGGAGCATAACGTCGCCTCCGATAACCCGAAGATTTTTGAGCAAATGAAGGCTCTTGCTGTCGAAGCCCACGAACCGGCTGTAGAAGGCACCTTTGCCGACCGTGCCAATCACGAGAAAGATCGCCGCGCCAAATATGGCTCTACGCGCCCCCCACAACGACCTGGCCGCACCAAGTGGAAAACCAAAGGTCTTATTGCAAGCGCTGGCTTTAAGGTGCTCCGCGTTAGCAGTGAAAACCGTGGCAACGGTAAGTTCGCTCGCAATGCCATTGATGGAAAAGCCAATACGATTTGGCACACACAGTTCTCACCGGAAATATTGAAGCACCCGCACGAAATGATCATTGATCTCGGCCGAGAACACATGATCAAGGGCTTCCGATATCTACCCCGTCAAGACGCCGGCTGGAATGGAACCATCAAAGAAATCGAGATCACCGTGAGCAACGACGCTGACAATTTTAGGGAACTCACCGCCAAAGCTACCTTCAAGAAAACCAAGGCTGTCCAGGACATCAATTGCGACTCTGTAAAAGGCCGTTACATCCGCATCCGTGCATTGTCAGAAATCAATGGTGGCCCCTGGGCCTCCATCGCAGAATTTGGGGTCAGAGAAAAATAGGATCCAACCTTAGAACAAAAAAATTATTTGTGTTTTTGCGTTGGTGATAAGTAAACCAAGGAAATAAAGGCCCACTTCAACGCCCCTATTTTGCCCAGAAAGTGATGCACAACACAAAGAAATAGACTATACCCTCCTCCACATCAGTCCTTGAGCAGGCGTGACGAGAGACGTATGGTGGTGCACGTGAAGAACTTCCTTTGGTTTTTACTCCAAAAAATGCATGCCATATCAAGAGGTGATGGATTCAGTAAACGGTAAAACCCTCCTGACAGGTTTTGAGCCTTTTGCCAACTTCAAGGTGAATTCAAGCTGGCAAGCTGTACAACTAATGGCTGCAGAAGAGAAAAATCTCCTTGTTTGTGAATGTCTCCAGGTAGATTACCACTCTGCTCGAAAACAATTAGTTAGTTTACTGGAGTTACACCGACCGGAGATATGTCTCTGCACCGGCCTAGCAGTAGGCGATAGATTTCGCATGGAACGCCATGCCAGAAAACCCGAACAATTCAATGACCTAAAAGGGCCAGATTTATATACCGGCCAATGGCCATGGGATGAAGCCACGGAATCATTTCAGGAAACCAATCTCCCCGCATTGTTCTCGGAGGACGCAGGTCAGTACGTATGTGAAAGCACCTACTGGTCCCTACTTGATTTCAGGAATCAACATGGCTATCCGGAAAAAGCCGCGTTCCTGCATGTGCCACCCTTATCAGAGGATTGGCCAAGAGAAAAAATTGCCTCCGGAATAAAAGCCATGCTGAAATCGGCCTAACCCTCCCCGCAATGGAGAGGCAGGAGTTTGACCTCCCAATGGGAGGGGATGAAATAAGGGGCAGTTAATCCCTTTTTAAGGCTCCGACTGGTCGGTTTTTTTGAAAATAAATGTAATAAAACCGTGCCGATTGCCGATATATATAAGAGTTCGCCAATGAACCTTCGATATTTTATCGGACAGCAAGATGAGAAAGAGGAATCCACAAGCCAATAAGCCACAGATTAATCCGGAGGGATTAATGAGGGCTGCTTCCCGGGGCGACAAACCCAAGCAAGGGGGTACCCGTGACTGAAAATCACTTGAATCATCCGTCCCGTATATGGCCAGCAGACCGATTGGCTGAAGCATTACGCAACGAATTACTGGAATATGGCCACCTACTTGGGCTATTACGCATACAGCAACAGTTGGTATTGGAAGAAAACCTCATGGAACTACCAGATAATATGTATGCGGTGAATCAACAAATGCGAAATATCAGCTCCTTCCGAAAACAAAGAGAGTATTGGCGTGAGGAAACACTTTGTTGGCTGGGGGCAGATACAAATTTACCCTGGGGTCTAATGAGGGGTTTATTGCCTGGAAACTACCAAATGTTGCTTCAGGCATTGGTGGATGAAAACAATCTATCACTGGAGAGCATCCAAGTTCTCCTGCGTCAGAACCAACAACTTAACCTACGCACCCTGATTTTGCTCTAACTAAGCAGCAGAATTGGAAGCGAATGGGTTTGAGCCATAATTCCGTAACTTACCTTAGAAATGATGTATGGATTGGATGCTCCTCATGCATCAACACCGAGAAATAACCCGCCCCAATTTCAATCCTTGAGCAGGCGTGGTGGGAGGTGTAGAATGACGTCCGTGCCAAAAGTAGATCCAATTGTTGAGGAGGCGATTCGTAAAGAACTTAAAAAGCCCGAAGGTAAACTCACCAAGTCGTACTTGGAGGAGGTGACGAGGCTTGTCTTAAATGGCACCAAAAAAGTAACGGATGCAGGCCTCAAGGATGTAGCCAAGCTCACTCAGCTCAAAGGGCTTTACCTGGAAGGCACCGATATAACAGACGCGGGCCTCAAAGAGATAACCAAGCTCAAGCAACTCAGCTTTCTTGCGTTGAACCAAACTCAAATAACGGATGCAAGCCTTAAGGATGTGGCCAAGCTCAAACAGCTTAAATTCATTAACCTGGAAGACACCAAAGTAACGGAGTCGGGCGTGACTCAATTGCAAAAAGCATTGCCGAAGAGCAAAATCAAACACAACGCCAAGGAGTAAAATTAAGGGCAACTCCAACACCCCTCTCTCCACCCAAGAAGTAGTGCTCTGCGCTAAGTAATAGACTAACCCTCCCTCAAATCAGTCCTTTAGCAGGCGTGGGGTACATCCTCCACACTGAGGTAACCTTCTTATTTCGATTTGATCCCTGTTGTGTTTACCGCAATGACTCGGTAGGTGTGCTTGGTTTTTGGTTTTAGAGTGGTGTCAGTAAATCGCATGGGCACGAGTGGTGTGGCAGGGGTGTCACTATACTGCAGGCCTTGAAAGAGGGGGCGTCCAAAGCGATTTTTTGGGTCCTTGGGGACAGTGCCAATCGTTTTGCCATTGCGTTGTACTATGAAATAAGCCAAGCCACTTTCCAGATCGGCTTCGGCATTCCAAGTGAGTAGGTTTCCTTTCAACTTAAGATTTGTTGGTGAGGGCGGGGGAGTTTGGTCAGTGATCTTTGTATCCTTCACATACTGCATCCATTTTTGTGCGATGACTTTGGAGGGGAGCCACACGGCTTGGTTTTTGTTGCCGGTGAATTTTCCTGCAGAGACAGCTAGTTTTCCGAGCAGTGGGGCAAGCCAAGAGTTATGGGTTGGCATGGACTTTAAAGGGTTACCAAGTTTTGCGGGTAGACGTGCGGTGAGGCAGGCGTCGAGCCACGGGATGGCCAAGTAACGCTGGTTCCCACACTCGTGAGCCGAAAGTGGGTCTACTGCGATCCCAAGTAAGCCACCTTGGCCCCGTACGGCCTGAAAGAAGGCTTCATTGGCCGGCCACACTTTTGAGAAGCGGCCGTCCTTTACAGTAACACCCTCCTTGGTGCCAGGGTTGCACATCATGGGGACGCTGAGGGCTCTCTCAGGAAGTTTGTGTGGCTTAATGACGGGACGGTCGGGGTTGGCTTTGAACAAAGGAACTCCCGATCGCAGCCATGCGGCCACCACGCGATCAGGATGCAACATCACTATGCCGCCTGCCCAGTGACCACCGCCACTGTGACCCCACAATGCCCATGGCACAGTAGCCAGTTCCGGGTGAGCGCATCGTTTGCCTAAATCTTGAAGTGCTCTACGGAAGGCGGCGCCCGATCCATTGCGTGGATCGCACCACATTTGGCAGTTGGCCTTCTGCGGTTGTTCATAGGAGGGGGCAAGCAGTGCACAATTGTGTTTCTTGGCCAAGGCCTGCCAGTGAAGGTCAAAGGCGCCGGTCTGGCCGGATTTGCAGGAGCCTTCACCGCAGCCATGCTGATGTACCACCACGCCCCGCAGGGTTTTTACACCCTTGGGAATCCACACGGTGTATTGGACCGGGAAAATCAGTTCACCCGGCTTGATGGATGCCTCATAGCGCACACGGTAGTAGGGCGGCTTTGCCAAAGGCGGCTTATCATAGGGCGGCTCTTGGGCAGTGAGGCCTAAAATAATTGTAAAGAAGCAGAGTAAAATGGTGCGCATATGAATTGATTTTCTAGATGATCCTCAGTGTCAATGGGCCGCCAGCCAGGGTCAATCAACAAACACGTGTCATGCTTAGAGATCGCTTCTAATACACCTAGACGCAAAAAAAAGCCGCCCGTGAGATAAGCCGAATTCTACGCCAGGGCGGCTACCAATCCTTTTTCGATTTCGTCGTTGCCGACGTTCACTCGACAGGTGTGCATATATAGAAGTGGTAGAAGGGGCACGGGGCGGCCCTCCCGTTTGAGGCGACCAGAACGGTGACGTATTAGGGCAGACAGATTGTTTTTGTAATAGCCGGGTGGGCGTCTGCCCTACCATTACAACCCTGCTTAAGACTTGCTGGGGAGCTGTATTATCTTTAGATTCAGTACCAAGCTCAATACCTGTCCTATGGCTGACATACGCGTCAAAATTCTAGTGTTCAAACACGATGGGACCGTCGTCTCCCAATATCTTCTGGGCGAAGGCGTGCATGCCATCGGCCGCGATCCCAACAGCGCGATCTATGCTGAAAGCGAGTATATCTCAAATGAACACGCCAACCTACATCTCTCAGACGAAGGGATTTTCATTGAAGACCTCAACAGCACCTCCGGTACTTCCCTGGATAACGTAACAGTGCGTGGCAAAGTACGTTTAAACCCAGGCCAACGACTGCAGATAGGCGATTTGTACATTGATCTACAATTGGAGGGAGCCGGCGATCTGTCTCCGGGTGCCAAAATAGGCGCTGGGCGCTATCAATTGGTCAAGGAACTGGGCCGGGGCGCCATGGGACAGGTTTGGTTAGGACAGGACACCCAACTTGATGAGCAAGTCGCCATCAAGGTGTTGGGCAGTGATGTGGCCAACGACGCTGTTTCACTTTTGGACCTCAAACGCGAGGTCCAGAAGAGCCGTAAGCTCAGCCAAGACAACATCATTCGCATTCACGACCTCGTCCAGTTACCCGGTGAAAATCCCTTCATCACCTTGGAATATGTGGAGGGCACTGACCTGCACGTTATTTTACTTAACCAGCCTGACCATATTTTTCAATGGCCGGATTTAAAGGCTTACGTCCTGCAACTTTGCGAAGCGCTGGATTATGCCCATGAACGCAAAATAGTGCATCGCGACCTGAAACCCTCAAACATCATGATCACCCAGAATGGAGTGCTCAAACTGGCGGATTTCGGCATTGCCGCCTCCATTGCCGATGCCACAGGACGCTCATCAATGGCCAACGTGGCCAGCGGCACACCGCAATTCATGAGTCCCCAACAGATGCTGGGTGAATCCCCTAAAGCCAGTGATGATATCTATGCTTTTGGTTCCACCATCTATAATCTTTTGACTGGCCGCCCTCCCTTCCACACCGGCGACATTGTCCAGCAGGTTCACCATATCACCCCGACACCCATTGAACAGCGAATGGCCGAGTTTGGCCTGCAAAATTCGGTGCCTGATTACGTGAACAGCGTGGTGCTGAGCTGTCTGGCCAAGGATCCCGAGGCACGCCCGACCAGTGCCGGAGCCATTGCTGAGTGGATACGCACTGAAGGCAAGTCGGACATCCCCGTCAAGCCCAAAAAAACAGAGACTTATGTGGGAGAAGTCATGACTGCTGAACCTCCGGCAAAAGATAAAAAGACTCCCGTACTGGCCATAGCGGCTGTGGTCGTCATCGCTGTGGTTCTAGGCGTTCTCTTCCTGGGTAAGTCCGGCAAAGAGGATGAAAATCAAAATCAGAGCAATGTCTCTCAGGCAGGCGGAAAAGAAGGCACAGAGCGCCAATCTGCAAGCTCCGCTCAAACGCAAGCCAAGCTCAAAGAAGGTCTAGTGGCCTACTATCCCTTCAACGGCAATGCCAAGGATGAAAGCGCCAATGGTTATGACGGGGAGATCGTCGGGCCAAAATTAGCCGA
>CBFHWX010000020.1:0-33864 GCA_965659445.1 Limisphaerales bacterium
ATTTGCGTGTGAACACCTTGAAGGCTACACGTCAACAGGTGATGGCTGCACTGAACCACCAAGGGATGAAACCGGTGCCCACGCCGTTCGCTGCGGAGGGAGTGAGGTTAAAGAAACGAGGAGCCTTGATTGCGATGCAGGCGTATCGTGACGGCTGGTTTGAGATTCAGGACGAAGGATCACAACTGGTGGCACAACTGGTCCAGGCACAACCGGGTGAGATAGGGATTGATTTTTGTGCAGGAGCTGGGGGCAAGACGTTGGCATTATCGGACCGTATGAAGAATCGAGGTCGGATATTGGCTTGGGATATAGCAGAGGCGCGACTGAAACAGATGACTCCACGGTTAGCTCGGGCTGGGGTGA
Source organism: Limisphaerales bacterium (assembly GCA_965659445.1). Classification (GTDB taxonomy): domain Bacteria; phylum Verrucomicrobiota; class Verrucomicrobiia; order Limisphaerales; family UBA1100; genus UBA1100. The sequence continues at coordinate 367 of CBFHWX010000020.1, forward strand.
GTAATGTGCAAACGCAATTGCTTAAGTCTGAATGGGATTCAAATCTTGTGCAACACGCTGGATCAGCCGATTGGGTTTTGCTGGATGTGCCATGTAGTGGTACGGGAATGTGGCGGCGCAGCCCGGATTTAAAGCGCCGGACTTCGCAACAGGATCTTGAGAAAGTGGCGGAACAACAACGCCAAATTGCCGACAGCGCGGCACGATTGGTTAAGCCAGGAGGTCGGCTTGTGTACGCTACCTGCTCTATCCTTCGACAGGAAAATGAAGATCAGGTTGATCGTTTTCTTGCCGTTCATCCTGAATTTATAGTGCAGCCTACGAACTTGCCGGCAGCAAAGGATAAAACAACCCCATATTTAAGATTATTCCCGCACCAACACGCAACGGACGGATTTTTTGGAGCCGTATTAGTTAAGCGTGAAGTATAATAGCGGTGGATTGCTGCTCATTTTCTGCTTGGGATCGAAACTGATTCAGATTCAATTAAACCTACCCGTGAAACTAAATTGTGATCTAGGTGAAGGAGCAGGCTCTGAAGAAGCGGTCATGCCGTTCATTGACCAAGTCAACATCGCGTGCGGATTTCATGCTGGCAGTCCGGAATTGATGCGCAAAACGTTGCTGTTGGCAAAGGCGCACGGAGTCTCCGTCGGGGCACATCCAGGATACGCCGACCGGGAAGGATTCGGGCGGAAATCTGTACCCTGCACGCCTGATGAGATTTACGAACTGGTTCTGGAGCAAATTACTGTGCTGGACAAACACGCGATACCGGAAGGGATCACAATCGATTATGTGAAGCCGCACGGAGCATTGTACCACGATATGATAAAAAATACCGAGGTGCGATCGTCTGTTTTTTCAGCGGTTGCCGAATTCCCCGCATCACTGACGGTGATGATTCAGTCGACGCCAAAAATAGAAACACACCGGATGGAAGCCAAGGCGTTGGGATTGTGCCTGTGGGCAGAGGCATTTGCCGACCGAAGATATAACAACTCGGGAGGATTATTGCGACGGCAAGAGGGCGGGGCGATTTTGGATCGTGCGCAAGTACTGGCGCAAGTACAGCAATTGGTGACCAAAGGAAGCGTTACCACCGATACCGGAAATAAATTGATGGTTGCAGCCGATACGTTATGCGTACACGGCGATCATGTCGAAGGCGTATCAGGTATTCAGGAGATTCGGAAATTATTGAGCAATGAATGATACCGGCCCCAATTTCCCTCACATACAACTAGCAGGCGAGAAGGCGTTCATTATCTATTTTGGAGATCGTATTTCCGCGAGTATTTCCAAACAAGTGTGTGCCATGGCCTCTCGAATTCGAGGGACTCTTGGCAGCAGGTTGATCGATCTCATTCCTTCCTACGCATCGCTTCTGGTTATCTATAATCCACTCAAGGCCGGACATACTGAAATCCGGACGATTCTCGAGCGCTGCCTGAAGCAACCCTCAACTGTGTCGGAGAGTGACACCGGAAGGCAGATTATGTTGCCAGTTTATTATTCGACTAAGGTGGGACCAGATTTATTATCACTGGCTGAGACAAAAAGCCTTTTGCCTGAAGATGTGATTCGACTGCATCATGAGCGTGAGTATCGTGTATATGCTATTGGCTTTGCGCCGGGGTTTGCGTATCTGGGCCAAGTGAATGAACGACTAGCCACCTCTCGGCTTGACACGCCGCGAGCCAAGGTGCCACGCGGTTCGGTGGGTATTGCCGACAAACAAACCGCGGTGTACCCCAGTGAATCACCAGGAGGATGGAACCTCATAGGGCGATGTCCGGTGCGGATGTTCGATCCCAGCAGTAGGGGTGCCTTGAAGATAAGTGTTGGCGATCGCGTGCGGTTTGAGCCGATTGATAGGGAAACTTTTTTGAAATTGGGAGGCGAATTGTGAGCGGATTTCGAGTCATTGACCCGGGCGTGCTCAGTTTATTTCAGGATCAAGGCCGATTCGGAAACCACAACCACGGTCTAACACAAGGCGGTCCCCTTGATGCGTTTGCCTTCGAGTTTGCCAACCGTCTCGTGCGCAATGCCCCCAACGCCACCGCGCTGGAGATTTCCATTGGGGGATTGGCAATTGAGTGCAAAGTGGAAACCACCATCGCCGTGACTGGTGCCGCAATGCCGCTGAAAATTAATGGCCAAACCAAAGCTGCATGGCGTAGCCATCGCGTACGGGCGGGCGATCACTTGAAATTGGGACACACGACTAAAGGATGCCGTAGTTATATAGCAGTTGCTCACGGGTTTGTGGCCAAAACTTTTTTTGACAGCTCTTCCACAGTGTTACGAGAGGGATTGGGTAGGGCTCTCAAGGGTGGCGATATCATGGGTTGCAGTGCATCAGAAGACGAGGGTGATTTGGCATTGCCCATGAAGGATATCCCAAGTTACCGGGATGAAGTCTGTTTGCGAGTCATCCCTGGGTACCAACACGATCTGTTTAGTGATCCCGCGCGAAGGATTTTTTTTAGCAGCAAATACCGCGTTACCAACCAATGCGATCGAATGGGATATAGGCTCGAAGGCCCACCAGTACAAAGCATGCGGGCCCCTCTGCTATCCGAAGGTATTAGTCTGGGGGCGATTCAGATACCGGTGGACGGACAGCCCATTGTGTTGCTCAATGATTACCAGACCATAGGCGGCTATCCGAAAATCGGCGCTATTCTGTCATGTGACTTGGGCCACCTTGCACAAAGCAATCCCGGTGCACTTGTGCGGTTTGAATCCATTCCTGTTGGCGCGGCCCAAGAAATTTTGAGGCAAACCAAAGCAAGGATAGAAACCATTCAGCTTAAAGTTTGTGAACGACGTTAAACTCGGCCTTCTAGCGTCAGACTTGGGAAATCAGGATTCACTTTGCGAATTTTTCCGGGTACTACGGCCATTACGCACGGGCTATTATCTCGGGAGAGAATTCTTCTCAAAGAAGATAAACATGTCGCCATTTCTATTCTTGAAGGGTTGTCATGACGAGGATTAACTCGCACCGGCACCGCGGATCAGCTCACGCTGGCGATAATACTCCCGTGGAGTAATTTCTTCGGAAAGGTATTGGTCGTCCAGCTCGCGCAGTTTGCGGGTTTTCTCCTTCTTGGATAAAGAGGTCTTAGCCCACTCAGTGTGTTTTTTGGATTGGCTGCTGGGGACCGGGGCAATAGCGACTATAGCGGGCTTTTCCGGTACAATTTGCGGCTCTGTAGGAGTGGCAGCCTGAGGCAACTCAGTGTGTTTTTTGGATTGGCTGCTGGGGACCGGGGCAATAGCGACTGTATCTAGAGTTTTTGCGGCGTTTTGTGGGGACAAGCTCTTAGGGGCTAAAACAGTGAAGGGTTGTCGAATGGCAGAACGCATGGCGTCACGAACCTCTCCTTTCCAAAGTTGCCCCATGTGACCGCCTGTTTCGCTGTAGATCATTTTATCATCCTTGAAACGCGCACGAAACCAAGCGAGGTCTTCGCTGGTGAGAAGAAAATCATTTCCCGTTAACACCAACTTCAAATTTCTCGCCGCAGTTAACCCCGATTCGCGCGTGCGAAGGTCGCTGGCTTTTGCGAGAGTTTCGTCATTTTCGCCTCGTTCCGACAGTTTTGGAGCGATGAGTTTCGAGTAATAGTCCTCCCAGCTGAGAGTTCCCACTTTCTCGTGGGCTCTCGAAGTGGGTCTGATTCCTTTGCTGCTCATGATGGTTTGAGTAAGTGTAAACCTATAACTGAGCCCGATTAAGAATGAGGCTTCCTGATCGCTGAACGGCAGATCTTTGCCTTGCTCCGGAGTAGGGTATTGTTGGGTCACTAATAATTTAGCTAAGGCCGATTCCTTGATGACCTCCAGATTTTCCTCACCCGACGGAGCTCGGAACAACTTATCGAGAACACTAAGGCCGGTATTTAGATCAAGCGGCGGATTGATGGAAAGGGCACAGGAATAAGCATCGGAAGCACCGGTGGCCGCCAAATTCAGTGTGTACCAACCGCCCATGGAGAAGCCCATCAACGCGGGCTTTCCATTCGCCCGATCATCAATCTCCTTGATAACAGCATCATGGATCTGTCTCAGGTATTCCAAATCGTCATCCAAGTACCCTGGCAAATAGTCTGCCGGGGCTGCCTGAATGAATTCCCAGTTCAAATTATTGCTAAAACAAACAGCATGATATCCTTCCAAGTAGGCCAATTCTGCCAATGCAAGAGCTTGGGTGCTTAATCGGTGACCCCCCAGTCCAGGAAGCACAAAGGCGATGGGTGAAGGCTTATCCTGCATCCAGACTGACGCGGATAGGGGTTTGCGGAACCCTGTCGGCCGAACCGTTAATACTCCGGATTTCTTGTAAAATTTTCCATCTTGAGGCCGATTGAACGTGGCCATAAGTGTTTGAGTTTGCGGGGTATCTTCACCGTCCATGCCCGGCTTTGTATTGGCAATCTCAATAGCACGTTTACGGGTGTAAAGAAGCTTGTTCAGTGAATAGGGATCAAATTCCGTATTCAGCGTTTGTCGGACAGAATCGGCTTGGAACGATTTATCATTAAACTTGATGGTGGCACCCGCTTCAATCAACAGAGAGGAAGGATTCAGATATACTGCCCCGGCGCCCCCAATAACATCCCGGGGTGAGGAGGCTCCCCAAACCGGTACATGGAGGTAAGTCGATGAGGTCCAGCCCCACTTGCCGAATGCCTGTCCGATATCCTCATCATGTGGTAAAATTTCATACTTATCGGTAGCTGGATCGGAAAATCCCAAGACCCCCTCGGTGGTATTGATAAAAAATCGCTTTGTCTCCGTACCGGCATTCTCCCATTCACCCTGGAGGATAGTGGCCACCAGCCGGACCGGATAAATGATATTATTTCCAAAATTAAAAAGTCCGGTACGGGCGCATTCAGGTACCACGGCGTTGTACCCTTCCCATAATGGCCCGAGCGCTACGGAAAATAGGGTTGTATCCAAAGCAAAAAATGCCCGGTTCATGGGCTCTAAAGGATCAGGAGCAGACTGCAATAAGAGCTGCACATCCTCCGGGTGCGAAGGCTCGGGCAACGCATCCAAAGCCGGATCAGGCCACAGGCTTATACATCCCGTAGAAAACAAAAGTAATGGCAAGATAAGAATGCGCATAACGCCTCTCAGCATAAGGTTGGAACGGTGCAGTTTGGTTTTTTAGAGCCTATTACGCAAGCCTTGTATGCTGAGACTGAATCTCAAGTGTAATTGATTGAGGTCTTTTTTGCCCAGCCCTATTGGCGCGGCAAGGAGCACGAAAGAAACGAGAGTGGATGGGTGCTTATCGAGCAGGTTGCTGGATGGCGGCACGCATGGCATCGCGAACTTCTTTCTTCCAAAGTTGTCCCATGTGACCGCCTGTTTCGCTGTAGATTATCCGGTCATCCTTAAAGCGTTTTAGGAACCAATCCAAATGATCATCAGATAGCAAAAAATCATTGCCAGTGAGCACAAGTTTTACACCTGCTGCCTGCATCAACCCGGCTTCGCGTGAACGCAAATCACTGGCCATCTCCAAGGCATCGGGTGAGATGTCAGCTCGCTTTTTCACATTCGGCTCAATAATTTTCCGATAATAGTCTTCCCAACTGATGGCGTTGATGTGGTTGTAATTTTTTTTATTCGGAGTAATTCCATGGCTGGCTAAAATAGCCTGGCTCAAGGTTTGGCGATACGTCAGTCCAATCAAATATGACGCCTCAATGTCACTGAAAGGGACAAGCATTCCCGTATCCTTGTTGGAGTTTTGATTGACCATTATCTTGAGCAAGGCGGACTGCTTGATTGCCTCTCGATTTTGAACGTCTGCCGGGGCACGAAAAAGTCGATCCAATGCTTCTAATCCGTTGTTGAGATCCAGCGGTGGATTGATGGAAAGCGCGTGTTTAAATTTCGACGGATGGGCTGCAGCAAGATTCAGCGTATACCAGCCGCCCATCGAAAATCCCATGACGGAGGGCTTGCCGGTGACATGACCTGTCTCAAGTGTTTTTCTCAATTTTTCTTCCGCGGCTTCCTGCAGTCGGTCGATTAACTCGAGGTCGTCTCCAAGATATCCAGGCAAATAACCTTTGGGCGCAGCTTGAATTAACTCCCAGTTGAAATTGTTGCTGAAACAAATGACGTGATACCCCGCATCATAGGCGATTTCCGCCAAGGCCATGGCGCGTTCGCTTTTGCGGTGGCCGCCCAAACCGGGCATCACAAAGGCGATGGGCGCGGGGTTGCCCTGCCTCCACAACGAGAAGAAGAGCGGCTTTCGAAAATCCGTCGGTTGAACAGTATGCTCGGTGGCGATTTCCGCAAATTCCTGATTTTCCGGACGCGAGAAAATCACCATCAGCGTTTGGGTTTGAGCAGAGTCATCCGACTCTTTGAGTGGCCGGGCGTCAGTCACTTGTATCGCGCGTTTTTGCGTGTAATACATTTTATTCAGTTCATACGGATCAAGTTCTGTATCCAGAATCTTGCGAGTGGCTTTGACGTCAAACGAAAGAAGATTGAATTCTAAACCCATTTTGGCCGGTGGCACGAGCGATGCGGGATCCACAAACACATCTCCAGCCCTGCCGATCAAATCACGCCCAGAACTAGCACCCAGGACGGGCACATAAAGATATGCTTTGGAATGCCAGCCCCACACTCCCAAAGTCTGACCCAGATCCTCATCAGAAACGGCCAAGTGGTGTTTGTGTGAGGCCGGATCTCCAAGCCCCAATACACCTTCGGTTGTATTGATGAAGAACCGCTTTGTATCAGTCCCGGCCTGGCTCCATTTTCCCTGTAGAAGGTTGTTTCCTAGGCGTATAGGATAGAAAAGATTATTGCGAAAATTTTTCAGACCGACTCGAACCGGTTCCGGGATAACCGCATTATATCCCCGTGCGGCGGGTTCTAAGGCGAGCGTGAATAGTTTTTCATCCACGGCAAAGGTGACTCGGTTTACAGGCTCAAGAGGATCGGGAAGGGTTGTGGGCATCAGCAAGCTATCTTCTGGATGAGAGGGTGCTGGCAAGGAAGCCGCATCTCCGGACCGCGATAGCTGCAGACAGCCGACAGGAAAAAATCCGGCAGAAATCAAAAATAAAGTTAAGCCAAAAAAACGCATGCACCCACGCTTCCAAAAGTAGAGGGGTTCATCATGGAATGCGGCGAGGAGGTAAAGCAAGCTTTGGCTAACGTATTTATAGTTTTGTTATCATTCGCGGTCATTCGCCATCTTGAATTTCCTCACGCATGCCTTTCCAAGTAGCTTCGCCAAGGTAGAATGCAAACCAGCCCGAAGATGCGAAAACGACGTCACGACCTCGACGTATGACGGCATATTTTGTGCCTAGCTCGGGATCATACCCAAAGAGCGCAAAGAGGCCTACCACGCCAAACTCTTGTACGCCTAGTGCTCCCGGCACAATGGTATTGAATCCACGGGCAATGCTGATAAACGCTTCCATCGCGAATGCGTGATGCCAGGTTACCTCCGCACCCAGCAAGTATGCGATGAACATGATCTCTACCGTGTCAAACACCCAGCCTGTGAGATAGGTGCCGGTGCACCAGTAAAAGTGCTTCTTGTCCCGGTTATAAAAATCATAAATCTGGTCATCCAATTCACGAATCTTTTCTTCTTTTGAAACCAGCGACCGAAGCTTGAATCCAAGTTTGCGCACCCCACCGAGGATCGTGGTAAACATGCCGTGTTTTTGGATTTTGAACAGCAGAGCCATCACGGTGAAACCAATTACAGCCATGCCGGCAAAGGCCCATTTCATAGCCACGTGTTCGGTCGGTAAAGTGTAAGCAGCCACCACGGCACCCATGGCAATAAAGGTCGATTGGGCAACGGATTGGGCGGTCTTGGATCGCACCGCCGCGGAAGTGGCCGTGATGACTGTCACTTCACGGCGTTTCAACAAGTAGATCTTTGCCGCCTCGCCACCCACATACATGCTGGGAATAACGTTGTTGATGGATTCGCCAACCAGCCGAATAACCCAAGTGGCGTAAAACGAGATGCCCTTCAGAGCCGTGGGGCCGAACGTGAAGCGCCAGCCAACGGTATCAATAGTAAAGACGATGGTGTAGGGAATCAGTGCGACAAGCCCAAACCAGCCCAGTTCCTTAAAAGTGTCGCGTATATCATCCCACCCGGTGCGTTGAATAAACCAGGCAAACAAGGCAAGGCCGAGAGTCAGAAGAATGATGCGAACGGTTTTCTTCATGAGGCTGCCTTGGCGTTGGAATCGTCCTGATGACGCAACCAAGCTCCTAACATCCAGAAGCTGTGGATCGCCACAACAGCTATCCACAAAAACCATTCCACCCGATTCGCAATCGCCAGTACCAATAAAAAAACTGAATAATCTCGGTTCGCAGTCTTGGCCATCAGTTGTCGTAAGCGTGGATGGGGTGTTTCAGTTTGTTCCTCCCGCAGGATGGTGATGAACGAAAGCACCACACCTAGCGCTGCCGCGAGCCCCAGCCAAAGTGTCGTCCCAGACGCCTCATTCATCTGGTGCAACCCCACGCCGATACCGGCAAAGAGGCAGAGATGCACCAGCTGATCTCCCCCAAGATCCAGCCATTTCCCGGTGGGCGTTTCCTTGTGCAGCATACGTGCGATGTCACCATCTACACAGTCAATCACTGCGGAAAGTTGGAGGAGGATCGCGCCAAGAATCATCCAGTGAGGCAACCCACGAGTGAAGCACCAGGCCGCGAATACACCCACTGAAGTCGCCAACAATGAAATTTGATTCGGAGAAATACGTGTGTGAATGAGTAATTTCGATGCCACCCGACCCAACGGTCGGTTAAAGTTGCGATCAACAAAACTATCAGTGTCCAGTCCCATCGTATCCCAAAGCGCATCCTCAGCTTGCGCGGCCGAGAGCCCGTCTTTCACCATTCTCGCCACACCTTTCGCAGTGGCCCTCGGTTGTTTCGGTAATGAAGATTCAATATCACCCTTCCATTGCGAGGTCACGCCGCAGGGTAAGGCGGTACGATCAGGCGTAAATAATCGTCCTTTGGTTTTTATAACACGCTCAAGATCCTCACTTTGCACAGCGAGGTTGGCAGCAATCAGAAGAGTGGGCACATGAATTTCCGGCTTGTCTTGCGTGAGATTGAAATTAACCCCCAGCATAGCAGCTCGTTCCAGCTTGGGCTGTTCGCCGGAGAAAACTACAGTAATCTCCATTGATCCGGCTTGGTGGGCAGCAATGACCTGACGATCTAACATCGTCAACGCCGCCAAGGTCCGTTGGCAGGCCGGGTCGTCTGCAATCAACAAGGCGGGGCAGCTCACGGTAACTTCCCGAGTAACAAACAGTTCGCGTACGACGAAAGCAAGTGAATTGTCAACGAGTCAGACTGGAGTGACTTTGGGATTAGATATAAAGTAGGATCTATATTAATAGATTGTTTCTAGCAATTCCCGTATCGATACGGGAGTAAGCCGGCGAGGATTGTTGGACAGTCGCTCAGAATTTACCTGACTACCAATCTGATCGAGGAGGGCTGTCCCTTCAATGTCCATGCTAGACAGCGTGGATGGGCAGTTTACCGAACCAACTAGTTTCCTGAAAAGCACATCGGCTTCTTCCGGGCTGCTCGCTCCCATCGTTTTACAAATGATAGCAAGGCGTTCTTTTACTGCCTCGGGCCCACGCGGATCCTCGCAATCGGCTTCATTCACTCTGGCGTTATAGACTAAAACTGGTCCTAGAGTGAGTGCGACGGCAACGCCGTGCGGGATGTCCAAGGACGAGGTAAGAGTATAGGACAACGCGTGCGGCGCGGTGGTCTTGCTTAGGTCAATGGCTTGTCCGGCCCGGTACGCACCGATGGCCATGGCTTCACGTGATTCCGGCGTAGGCCGGTTGACCGCAGTATCGAGATTATTCCAAGTCAACTCCAGAGCTTCGCTGGCGTACATAATGGAACGCTCGGTCGATCGGACAGACCAGATGGACTCAATGGCCTGACACAGTGCGTCGAGACCGGAATGTGCGGTCACAGTCGGCGGCAGGGTGGCGGTGAGGGCGGAATCGACGATAACCACGTCCGGTCGCATTTGTTCATACGCCACCGAATGTTTTACGCCATCGACATAAACAACCGAAAAATGAGTGGCTTCACTTCCTGTTCCAGCCGTGGTGGGGATGGCAATCAAGGGTGGCGCAGGATTTGGATCATCCAATCGACACTCCAGAATCGCCTCAGGGGAAACCGGTTGAGCGGCAATCAAGTTAGCCAGCTTGGCAATGTCGATCGCTGTACCGCCTCCAACAGCCAACACCGTGTCCGGAGTGTGCTTTCGAATGGCGTCCGCACAGGCGATGACCTCCGACCACTTGGGATTGGGATCAAACTCACTGAATCGGTCCTCGATAGAAGATTGTAAGATTGGTTCTATGATTTTGGAGGCACCCGAGGCTTCATAGGCTATGGCATCGGCTACCAAAAAAACCGAGTTGGATCGCAAGTCATCAAACGTAGCACCGATGCTGCTGCACTCACCCAAGAATTTCTGTTGAGCCGGTACTTTAAGTGACATCACAGTTGGGTCTTCATCTACCATCAGCTCGACAATGTCGGGTACTTGTTCGCTGCAGTCCTCCGCTACAAACGGCTATCAATCCTTCTAAATCAGCCGTTTCATTTGATCGGCTAACAACTTCAATCCGTGGGAGATCAACTTTAGCCACCGCAAAAGGTTTTCGCATGAGATGGAATCGATATATTTAAACCGCGTGATATGAAAAGATTCGCGCCCACTCATACCTATATATCTCATCCTGCTGACTTAGGGAGGAGACGTGCATGGGGAGTTTATTCCGGCGCGGCCGCAAAGGACAGGTTCATTTTGGTGACCACCTCTCCGATAGCGACCAGAAGAGCCTCGGTGTCTTTTGGAAACAAGTGGCCAATATGACCAATACGGAAGCAGTCGGCTTTTGTCACTTTTCCGGGGTAAATGACAAAGCCCTTATTATTGAGGCGATCGTAGAAATCGTTGAAATCAAAATCATCCGTTGGATAAAGGAACGATGTGATGATGTGACCCTGTAGTTCCGAAGACACGTATTCTGTGAAACCCATCGCGCGCATGCCCGTCACGCATGCATCATGACTAGCGCTGTAACGGGCGGCGCGGGCGAGGATGCCGCCCTCGGCCTCCAACTCGAGTAGGGCCTGCGCGAAGGCGAGCAGCGTGTGAGTGGGCGGCGTAAACCGAAACTGACCATTGCCCTCCAACCCGTGCCATTGAGCGAGAAGATTCAAGCTCAACGTTCGCGAAAACCCTTCGGTGGCTTCCAAGGACGTTCGTCGACACAAGGCAAAACCAAAACCAGGAACGCCCTGCACACACTTATTTGCACTCGAGACCAAAAAATCGATTTCACAAGCTGTAAAATCAAACTCCACACCACCAAAAGCGCTCATCGAGTCGACAAAATAAACGCAACCATACCGCTTCACTAACTCGCCAATTTCGGCGATGGGATTCATGATGCCCGAAGTGGTCTCGCAATGCACAATAGACACGTGAGTAAAGTTGCCACCTGCTAAAGCGGTCTCAATCCCGGCCACATCGGGCAGCTCATTTTCTGCACAGCGGATAGCTTCGGCAGCGAAACCATGGCTCTGAATGATTTTCAAGATGCGTTCACCATAGGCGCCATTTATGATGACAAGCCACTTGCCCTCGCTCTGAGTGATGGATGAGATAACGGATTCAATGGCGAACGTGCCGCTACCCTGCATCAGCACAGCCTCCCACCCTTCAGATTGTGACACACCAGCAAGTCGCAGCAGGCTTTCACGAATATTCTTCACCTCACCAATGAACTCACTATCACGTGAGCCCAAGTCACGTAGCATAGCCTCCTTGACCGAGGCGCTGGTGGTCAGTGGCCCGGGCGTGAAAAGAGGTTTGTCTTTTTTGTCTACCATGGCAGTGAGAATGTCTTCACGTTGGTCATGTACTTGATGGATTCGATCACACCTTCCTTAACGCCAAGCCCCGAATCCTTAACACCGCCAAAGGGAGAAGACTCGATACGATAGCCTGGGATGGCGTTTATATTTACTGTGCCGGTACGGATACGTTTCACAGCTGCAATGGCCTGCTGTAAGTCTTGCGTTACCACACCCGATGAAAGCCCGAATGTAGTGCCATTAGCCAGTTCGATGGCGTCATCAAAATCTTTCACTGGCAAAATGGGGGCGAGCGGTCCAAATGATTCTTCCACCACCATCTCCGCGTCACGCGATACATCAGCAATGATGGTGGGCTCCAGCAATGCACCTGTACGATTGCCGCCATCCAGTACACGCCCGCCGGAGGCCACAGCTTTTTCCACGCGCTCTTCCAGCAACTTGGCGGCTGGCTCGTCAATGACGGTCCCTACGCGCGTGGCGTCATCGGCTGGATCGCCACAGGGATACTCTGTGATCTTTGCCATAAAGGCCTCGGTGAATTCATCGAGCACTGCTTCATGGATTAGCAGGCGCTTGACTGCCGTGCAACGTTGACCGGAATTCCGGAAGCAACCTTCTGCAGCGAGCGTCACGGCAAGGTCAAGATCGGCGTCATCCAGCACGATGAGCGGTGAATTGCCACCCAGTTCGAGGCAAAGCTTCTTGTAGCCCGCCGTGGCTGAGATATGTTTGCCGACAGACACGCTACCAGTGAAACTCACCAATTCCACTCGATCGTCCTTAATGAGAGGTGTCACAATTTCATCTACTGAGCCCACAATGGTGCTTAACATCTGCGGCGGTAGGCCCGACTCATAAAGCAACTCGGTCAATCGAAGGGCAGTGAGAGGTGTTTTCTCCGATGGCTTGAGAATGACCGGTGCACCCGCCGCAATGGCCGGTGCCAACTTATGCGCTACTTGATTGAGTGGGTGATTGAAGGGCGTGATGGCTGCCACCAGCTGCAGCGGCTCGCGCAGTGTAAAAATCTTTCGAGCCTTGCCCTGCGGCGATACGTCGCATGAGAAGATTTGCCCATCATCGCGCAGCGCCTCCATCGCCGCAAACTGCAGTACGTCTTGTGCCCGGCCCACTTCGTAACGTGTTTCACGCATACAGAGGCCGGACTCGCTGCGAATGAGCTGCGCAAACTCCTCGGACCGATCAGCCAACAGGGCGCGGGCTTTGCTCAACACCTCATGCCGTTCCCACCGTGACATCTCTACCGGTTTTGTGGCTGTCAGCGCCTGTTCCAAGCCGGCACGATCAACCTGCCGCACACGCCCCGCTATCTCACCGGTATAAGGGTAAAGCACATCGAGAGGTTCATTACCAACCTCTTTACCGGCCACGTAACACGGCAGCTCCAACACTTCAGTTTGCTCAGTTCTACTCATCATTCGATTCCGTTGCACACATAATCAAACACATCAAAATTGCGAGGGTCCTCCTTGGCTTGTGCCGCGTATTCATCATTGAGGGGTTCGGAAAAAATAAAGGGTACTTGCGTTTCAAACCGTCCCCCATGCGAACGCAATGGGCGATCCAACTGCGAGAGATCGTGATGATCCGGACTTCTCCCTAGCACCGTATCAGCCGCACTCATCACAACAAGGTCACCAATTCGATCAGCCGGCAACTCAAGTGCTTCCGCCGCGTCGGCCTTTTCAAACACCTCCGTCACCCCGTTCAAATCCTGCACCCACTTGGCGATTTCAGCCGCTTTGCCGAATTCGTCCAAATGTACTGTTACGTAGGAACCCAGCGCTCCATGATGCAAGACGTATGGGTCGGTAATGGGGCAGATGACTTTGCTGCCATTTCCGAACTGTTCGTGCAAGGCGTCCTCCAAATAAATCACCCGAGGCGTACCGTCCTTACGGCACTTGGCATTCATACCGTGGTCAGCCGTAATACCCAATATACAACCTAGATCCTTCAGTCGCCCGAGTTGCTCATCCAGCGCTTCATAGAACTCCAGAGCGCCTTTCTCCTCTGGTGCAAATTTGTGCTGAATATAATCGGTGAGTGAGAGATACAAAAAATCCGCGCGACCTGTCTCAAGCAGTGCCACACCCGCTCGCAGCACATACACACTTGCTTCACCACTGTAAATGGCCGGCGTGTCGCCCGCCAACGCCTCCACGCCCGAGATGCCATGTGTATCTTCGCGTGCCTCGGCAGCTTTTTCTGAGGAAAAGGCCATACCCGTAACTCCTTCGTTGAAAAGCCCGGGGGACAGTAGATCACGCAGCTTTTCCTTTGCTGTTACCATTGCCACTTTACGCCCGGCTTGAGCTGCTGCAGCAAGGATGGTAGCGCACCGTAGAAATTTCGCGCTGTTCATCATCACCTCTTTGCCCGTGTCAGGATCCAAAAAGAAATTGCCGCTGAGACCCGTAACAGCCGGTGGCATACCTGTGACAATGGCCGCGTTATTCACGTTGGTGAAAGAGGGCAATGCCCCACGTGCTGAACCGCGCCAGCCAGTGTCCAAAATCCGGGACAAATGCGGCATCCGTCCCTGCGCTAGGGCCACATCCAGATAGGCCTCCTCACATCCATCCACACAAATCACCGCCACCGGTTGTTTTGGCAAACGATACGCACGCTCATTGATGGTGAATGCTTCCATGAAGCGGTGGATAATAAACTCTGCATCAAGGAAAGGCACACATGAAAATTCATTTTTATCCAATTCTGATGATAAGATGCAAAACTTCGAAATGATCGCATCTACCCTCGTTTGAGATTGCGAAAATACGCTAACAAAGTTACAAAGCGGGCATGGGGTCGAGTTGCAATCCTTCTGAGCACTCAAGCAGCAGTATCTCCCCACTTTTCAGCCCAGCGGGTGGTGACCTGTTGCGTGTCAATTCGCGGCGTTGGTTTTTGCAAACCGGACTCACCGGCATGGCCGGGCTCACGTTGCCAGCGCTTTTAAAACAGCGCGCGGAGGCTTCGGCGAAAGGGAATCCTACAACCAAAAAGAATGTCATCCTGTTTTGGCTCTCAGGCGGACCGAGCCACATCGACATGTGGGACCCGAAGCCCGACGCACCCAGCGAGATTCGTGGACCGTTCGACAGTATCCCCACCAAGCTTCCCGGTGTACGCGTGGGCGAACATCTGCCGTTGACCGCCAAACTGATGGACAAGCTGACCATTCTGCGCGGCGTGGATTGCAGCGCAAGCAACCACACTCCCATCACCATGCAGGCCGGAAACCCGTTGGCGCGCCGCACGAACGACGGCAAGGACGGCGGAGGCTATCCCTCGATGGGTTCCATTGCTGCAAAATTCCGCGGACCCAACGCGCCCGGCATGCCGGCGTTTGTCGGACTTGCAAACTCGTGGACATCGGATGTTTGGGAATCCGGCCACATGGGTAGTGCCTATGCGCCGGTGAAGGGAAAGGAGCTCGCTGGACGGCTCGCAATGCCCGAGGGCATCACCACTAACCGATTGCGCGACCGGAGCACTCTGCTTGGTCAACTCGATGATTTCCATCGCGATCTTGACAACAACAAGGCTATTGCACAGCTTGACCATTATACTCACCAGGCACTCGATACCGTCTTGTCCGGTCGTGCAAAACGTGCGTTCAATCTCGATGAAGAGACAGGCAAGATGCGCGATTTTTATGGCCGCGACAGTATCGGCCAAAAGGCGCTGCTGGCCCGGCGGCTCGTCGAGGCAGGCTCTACCTTTGTACTTGTCAGTGGTGCGTGGGGTTACTTTGATCATCATGGTGATGAGGTGCGCTGGGGTGGAATCGTTAAAGGCCTTAAGCCGCTAATGCCTCGAGTCGATCGCACATTGAATGCTATCGTCACAGATCTTGAGCAGCGCGGACTGCTCGATGATACGTTGATTTTGATGATGGGCGAATTCGGACGTTCCCCCGTGATGACAAAGACTGCCGGCCGCGGACACTGGGCACGTGTGATGTCCATGGTAATGGCCGGCGGTGGACTCAACCACGGCCGCGTCATCGGCAGCACCGACCGCAAAGGCTATGACGTCGCCAGCCGCCGCGTTGGCCCCAGCGACTTGGCTGCTACCGTTTTTCAACACCTCGGCATTGACCTCAACTCCCACTGGACCAACCCGCAAGGGCGCCCCTTCCCAATTGTTACCGAGGGCGGCCATCCGATTTCAGAGTTGTTCTAGCGCAAATGAACCCGAGTTTGATAGGACTATAAATGTCCCACTGTGTGTGAGATCCTTGGCTACGCGCTTGATTTGGCGTACACCAAAACTACATGGAGAACCACCCCGAGATTGTCTACCTGCCATGGGATCGGCCAATCCTGACCACGACTGTGGACTGGCTATTGACGGAGCAAGCAGATGGCATTCCGGAATTAGGCGAGTGCCTGTTGCTGCTACCCACCCGACAAGCTGGGAGACGGCTACGGGAGGCCTTGACTTGGGCGTGCAAGGAGCACGGCGGCATTTTCCCACCGCGCACAGCCACACCATTTCAATTACTGCAATCCGCATCGCCACACATTGCTTCCGAGGTCGCGTGTATTGGGTATTGGGTGCAGGTGCTGGAGGAAAATATCCTAAAAAAATGTACGGCTCTGTTTCCGCGTTTACCCGAACAGGGCAATTTTATTTGGCGACGAAAAATGGCAGAATGCCTGCACTCTCTGCGTGGAACGTTGCTGGAAGGAGGGTGGGATTGCGCTCAAGTTGCAGCCTCGAAGCATTGCCAAGAGGAGCCGTTGCGCTGGCAACATCTAGCAGACTTGGAGGCCGTTTATCGTAAGCGATTAGCCAAAGCCGGGCTGCAGGATTTGCATGATGCCAAGCGGAAAATGGCGGAGATTCCCGATGTGTGTGATGTGAAGCGGGTTGTCCTGCTCGGAGTTACTGATTCAACACCAGTGATTCAGCAAGCGCTGTCGAAATTGGTCGAACAAGAAGTGCAGGTTCAGATTGTGATTTTCGGACCAGATAGCGGCGAAGCTCTTTTTGATAAATGGGGCAGACCAATACCCGACAAGTGGGAATCGCGGCGGTTACCGTTGGATAATGGGCAATTGATTCCGGCGCAGGATGAGAAAGCACAGGCCGCGGAAGTGGTGACCCGTGTGAAGCCTTATCGAAAAAATGTTCACGCGCGAGTGGCTATCGGGGTTGCCGATCGTGCTGTCTTGCCACACTTGGACCGCCTATTGGCTGACGCTAAAATTAATGCCTTTAACCCTGAGGGCGAACCACTTATGCGAACTCCGCTGTTTATTTTTCTCAAGGCCTTGCAAGGCCTTTTGCATAATGAATCCTTTCTCCAAGCGTCCGCTTTTTTACGGCTTCCAGATGCATGGGGTTGGGCAGCAAATCAGCTTGAGGATTTTCAATCAACAAAGCTGTTGGCTGGGCTGGATGAACTGCGAAAAGAACATCTACCAGCAACGCTTGAAGATGCAATGCACTTGCAATTCGAAGGCAAGCGAATTGGAAATAGGATTGTTGCGCGTACTGTCTTGAACCATTTAGGCGAGACAGTTTCCCGAATTCAAAGCCAGCCGCTGTCGATCGGGTTAGCTGGTTTTTTGAACGACGTTTTTTCCAGACGCGAGTTTCGGGGGGGACATGCAGCGGACACGGGCTATCTGGAGACGGCACGGATTTTCATGGAACGTCTGCGCGAGTGGGAGCACGCGATGGATGCAGCAGGAGGCGTGCGCGCGGCCGATGCGTTGGGGTTGTTGCTGGATGCAATCAGCCGCGAATCCATTTTCCCCGAACGCAAAGGTGATGCTGTCGAAATTCAGGGGTGGTTGGAGTTACCTTGGGAAGACGCGCCACATTTGATCGTAGCCGGTTGTAATGAAGGACTGTTACCACAGTCCATCGTCGGCGACCTTTTTTTACCAGAGACGTTACGGGTGCGGTTAGAGTTGATGACCAATCCGGATCGGTTGGCACGGGATGAATATCTCATGGAATTGCTACTTACCACCCGCCTTGCCGAGGGGCGAGTGGATCTCATCCTCGGTCGGCAGCGCGCCTCTGGCGATCCACTACGTCCCTCTCGAGTGCTATTTCGTTGTGCGGAAGACGATTTGCCGACGCGCGTACAGCATCTGTTGCGTGATTTACCTCCAGTTGATCAACCGCCGGCTTGGAGTATCCCATGGCTACTACAGCCACGATCAACACCTCCGATTAAACGGTTGAGTGTCACGGCCTTTCGCTCCTATCTGGCTTGTCCGTTTCGATTCTACCTTAAACAAGCACTGTACATGGAAGGACTGGACACTTCGAAACGTGAATTGGATGCGTTGGATTTTGGATCTATGGTTCATCATGTGTTAGAAGCGTTTGGTTTGGATGAAGAAGCACGCGAACTGAATAAGCTTGAAGCCATTCATCAATTTCTTAGCAGCCAACTCAAACAGAAAGTCAAGGAACGTTATGGCAGGACCCCGCCTTTTCCGATTCAGGTGCAGTCACAGATTGCAGAACGGCGACTCTATGCGGCAGCCGCGGCACAGGCTGAGGAGTACGCGAAGGGTTGGCGGATTGAGTCCACTGAATATAAATTTGAGCGGAAACTGGAGGGCGTGGAAATTCGCGGGCGTATCGATCGCATTGATCGTCATGAGACAACAGGCGCATTGCGGGTGTTGGATTACAAATCATCAACCAAAGCTAACCCGCCTTTTGCCTCCCACACTGCCATGCGCAACGACGAGACACCGGATTATGAGGTGTTTGATGTCACGATTAAAGGTAGAGCAAAGGTGATGCGATGGGTGGATTTGCAACTGCCTCTGTACGCATGGGCATTGAAACATGAGGCTGATCTGGATTTGCAATTGGGCTACTTCAACCTGCCTGCGCTGGGAACAGATACAGGAGTACAGTTACTGGAACCTTACACTCCGGAGTTGCAACAGCATGCCATGGATTGTGCATCAACCATTGTGGAAAAAGTAAAAGCACATGAATTCTGGCCGCCCAAAGACAAGCCAAAGTATGACGAGTTTAATGGCATCCTGTTCGACCAGCCGAAAGCCACAGCAGAACCCCCACAATTGGAGAGAGCCACATGAGCCGTCAACCCGTCCAGATTGCCAATGAGATGATTCGGGCCTCGGCGGGTGCGGGCAAAACCTATCAACTCGTCAACCGGTACATTCGCTTGCTGCTGTGCGGGCAGTCGCCCACGCGAATCATCGCGCTGACATTCACGCGTAAGGCAGCGGGCGAGTTTTTTACGGGTATTTTGAAGAAGCTGTCTGAAGCGGCTCAGGATGCTGAAAAAGCCGAGTTACTGTCACGTGAGATTCAAATGACGGAGGCAACGTCGGCAGATTTTTCCGTGGCACTACGAGGACTGCTGGACAGCATGCCACAACTGGCATTGGGGACGATTGATGGATTTTTCAATCGCGTGCTAGGAATGTTCTCGTTGGAGTACGGGCTGAGCGGCGAGTTTGAGATCATGGATGATTTCTCCGCCGAACAGGCTCGCTTACAGGTGATGGAGCAATTGTTTGCTGCAGAAGGTGCGCGACCTGAGGATCGGGAGGCGTTGATTAAATCCTATCAGCTCGTCTCGGCTGGCAAACAGGATCGACGTTTTTATGAGACGTTCGAGTCCTATCTGCGTGAGTGTCATAACCTGTTTCACCGTAATCCGCGGGCGGAATTCTGGGGAGCCGAGAGGAAAATCTGGGCGCAAGGAAATTCATGGTCGGAGGCAAACCAAAACAAATCAAATCTCATCGATGAGTTTCGAGCTGAGCTGGAAGCGCAATCCGATTTTAATGGCCGCCTACAAACGGCTTGGGCTAAAATCGTTGAACACTTGGAACAATGGGAACCTGGAAAAGATTTGCTTGGAGGCGGAGGCATATTATTCAAAAGCGGCATCAAGAGCATTACAAATCTTGAGACCGGCGCATGGCAATTCACCTATTACAAAAAAACCTACGATCCGACTCCATCATTCTGTCAGGCCTTAGGCTGCTTACTGAAGCATTGTCTGGCGTTGGAATTCGCGTTGCATTTAGATCGCACACGCGGGGTACAACGGATGCTTGCAGAATACGATGCGCGCTATGATGGGATGATTCGGCGTCAAGGCAGGCTGACTTTTGCCGATCTACCGGTGCTGCTTTGTCCGGAGGAAGGTCGTCCGGTTTTAGGCGAAGAAGGGCAGGACTATTTGTCTCTGGAGTATCGGCTTGATGGGGCCTTTGATCATTGGCTGCTTGATGAATTTCAGGATACCAGTACGGCGCAGTGGCGCGTGGTGGAAAACCTGATTGACGAGGTGGTGCAAGATCCGGAACGGGCACGTACTTTTTTCTGCGTGGGCGATGCCAAACAATCAATCTACGGCTGGCGGGGCGGTGATCCGGAATTATTTGCACGCGTGGAAAGACAGTACCACGCCGGGATTGGCGAGGAGATTCAGATCCGGCCGCTGGATGTTTCCTGGCGTTCGGCTCCGCCAATTCTGGATATGGTAAATCTTGTTTTTGGCTCACCGGAATTGTTGGCGGAATTTGACAAGACCACGGCGACGAAATGGGAAGGCATTTGGAACAATCACAAACCGGCTGAGCCATTGGAGGATCGGCCTGGGCATGCGCTGCATCTCACCGTGAGCGACACGGCCGATCGTTTCCCGGTGATGGCACATTTACTGAAGGAGATTCAACCCGCACAAAGAGGGTTCAAATGCGCTGTCCTAGTACAGACCAATTCGGCTGTAAGGGATGTGGTTGATTATCTACGTGCCAATGTGAAAGACCTTCCAGTAACGGGTGAATCTGCAACGAAGCCGGGCACTGACAACGCGCTCAGCGCGGCTTTGATGTCACTGCTAAAGGCTGCTGCGCATCCGCGCGACTCGTTTGCACGCGAGCATGTGCGGATGACACCCCTAGCGGCGCATTTGCCGAAGGATCCGGTCGAATGGGAAGCAGCCATGCGGTGTTTTCAAGAGCAACTGTATCGCGAAGGTTTTGAAAACATATTACGCGAGTGGGCAAGGCATCTGGAAGAGGATGATTTTTCGAGGCGGCGCGCCGTACAGTTCATTGAGCTAGGGAGGCAATTCGATGAGCTGGGGTTGCGCGATATTGATGAATTTATCGGCTTCGCCGAAAGCCGTGAAACAAGCGAGACCACGGGCCCAGGCGTGGTTCAGGTGATGACCATTCACAAGGCTAAAGGTCTCACATTCGATGTCACGTTGGTGCCGGACTTGGAGAGTAACAAGCTGGATTCACGACGGCGCGATGCGCTTTATGCCAAAGAGGATGACGAAGGGAGGATTGAATGGATTTTGGATTTACCCAAACAAGATTTGTGTGCGGCGGATCCGATTTTAAATGAAGCAGTTAAGGATGGTCGAACTGAAGCTTGTTTTGAAAATCTCTGCCGGCTGTACGTGGCGCTGACGCGTGCGAAGTACGGCTTGTATGTGATCACAACTGCTCCAAAGGAGAATAATCCATCAGCAAATTATTCGCTGTTGCTACACGATGCTTTGGGAACAAAGAAAGAGGGATTTGAGGGTTGCGATTTAAAAGTAACAAAGGCATTTGAAAAAGGGGGGGGGGAATGGGTGAACGAAGTGATAATTGAAGAGCCTCCACCAACTCCCGAAAAACCCAAGGCACATGCCAAGGGAGCGCGAGATTTCCCTCGGCTGGAGCGGCGACTACCCTCGGCACAAGACGGGAAATTGATTCACGGGTCGAGCCTGTTTGACGGGAGGGCCGCGCAAGCCATGCGTTTTGGTTCCGCAGTGCACGCGGTTTTCGAGTGCATCGAATGGTGGAACGACAAGGCAAAAGCCGAGGTGGAGAGATTGCGTGAATCAGAGGTAAAAGCAGTCGAAGTAGTCGAAAAATGTTTGAAGATTGAGGAGATTGCAGCGCTCTTTCGACACGATGGAGATGCAGTAGCCGTTTGGCGCGAACGCGCGTTTGAACTAGTCATGGAGGAAGAAATCTGTTCCGGCGTTTTTGACCGCGTGGTTGTCCGCGATGGTCACGCAGAGATCATCGATTTCAAAACAGACCGAATGAAGAGCGAAAAAGATCTCGCAGAAGCCGTGGGCCGCCACCGTGAGCAACTGGAGTGGTATCGTCGCGTTTTGGTTCAATTGACCGGCTTGACGGAAGCGCAAGTTACTTGTCGGCTGCTATTCACTCATCTGCGACGAGTGGTGACGCTATAAAAAAACCCGCACCGTTTCCGGCGCGGGTCGCAAAGGATTTCAAACCTTACTTGAGATTCTTCTCGTACTTTACCGGATTCGCCTTGAAGCGGTCCATAGCTCGTTTCTTTGAGAAGTAAATCTTCTGGCCCTTGTGCTCCATGGACAGACTCTTAGGGTGTATGCGGGTATCGCTATAAACCGGGCAGAAGAGCTGCTTCATTGGCTTGATCTCTTTCGAAGCTACTGCCTTGAGTTGTGGGGCCTGCTTGATACTCACCACAGCAAAATAGTCCGGATTTTGCTTCCACATTTTTTTACAGGTGCCGCAACAAGTGAAAACCTTTACTCCCTTGTAGATGACAAACTCTTCCTCGTCGATTTCATCTTCAATCATTAACGGGCAAATAGTTTGTTTTGGTGCAGCTTGAATAGTCACGACGGCACCCAATAAAAAGGCCACAGCCACCAGCGTTTTCATGAAAATATTTGTAAACATGTCTTTGTATTTTTTCGATTTTCCCTAGTTGTGTCGGATCGGGTAGGACGCCACAAATGTAGGGGCAATTCAATTCTATTTTGCACGAATACATAATTTTGGCAAAAAACTTACAATTTTATACTTTGTTGATAGAAATCACCTTGTCTTTCTGCTCCTAGTGCCACAGATGATCCACAAGGCAGATTTGGGCAACCCCAACTCCTTTGCTATCAACTTGATTACCTGCTTATTGGCCTTGCCATCCTACGGGGCCACGGTCACATCGATCCTGACAATGGGTCCTTCGGGGCGTTTTTGATGCGAACACGCTTTGAAGGTGCTTTTAGGGTAACATGGATTGGTAGAGTCGACTTTCCTGAGCTATCCCACTGAGGAGGTCAATTAGCACGGCACTCAATCCTGAGACACTGATTTTTGTAACAGTTTGATAACAGGCTTCAGGTTTTTTGGGGCTCCAACCCTCCCCAATTCATTTCCATTGGAGTGTAGCACGATGGCATAAGCGCAGTTGCGTTGTACCTTGAGTTGGTCGGTATGTGGGGCACGTCCGTTGCGTGTGTCGAAATGGACGATGACAAACCTTGGCATAAGTTTCGCGAACTCACGGTTCGCTTCCGGGTTCTTTTCCAGAGCCCGGCAGTGACTGCCTCATATGGAATCGTAGACGTAAACGAACACAGGCTTACCCTGTGCCTTTGCTGCTTTCAACGCTTTTGGTAAATCCCTGAGAGGCTCTGCTCCCAGTACATTGCTGGCACAAAAGGCCACAGACAACACGAACCAGTAATTGAATGATAATATCCCGGCTCTCACGCATTGAGCATTGTCTGCACCGGTAGAGTTCGCAATAAAAAACCCGCGCCCAATGGCGCGGGGTCTTAATTTGATATGTTTTAAATTAAACGTCCTTCCAGGCCCGATCCTTCGCTGAATCCAGGACCGCATCGCATACCTTCGCGGTTTCCAGCGCATCGCGGAAGGTGGGACTGCAGGGCTCACCGCTCTCGAGGCTGGCAAGGAAATCAGCCACCTGATGAACAAAGGTGTGCTCGTAACCAATGCACAGCCCTGGCACCCACCATTTATCCATGTATGGCATGTCGCCGTCGGTAATGTGAACATTGCGCCAACCGCGGGTGGTAGACTCATCACTGTGATCAAAAAACTCCAACCGGTTAAGGTCGTGCAGATCCCAACGGATAGAGGCATCGGCTCCGTTGATTTCAAGCGTGTACAATGCCTTGTGCCCGCGGGCGTAGCGCGTGGATTCAAACAGACCCAACGATCCGTTGGCAAAGTGACAGTGGAATATGCACGCGTCGTCGATACCTACTGACTGTTTCTCGCCAGTGGCGGTATGCACACGTTCCTTTATGAAGGTCTCTGTGACGGCCGAAACGTCGGCGATGCTTCCGTTGAGCCAGATGGCGGTGTCAATGCAATGGGCAAGTAGATCACCGGTCACACCACTCCCGGCTGCGTCAACATCCAAACGCCAAAGGCCTTCACCACCCTGTGGGAGATCGGCGCTGATGGTCCAATCCTGCAGGAAGTTTGCGCGGTAGTGAAAAATTTGTCCGAGTTTGCCCGAGTCAACAATCTGTTTGGCCAATGTTACGGCAGGCACGCGCCGATAGTTGTACCATACCGTGTTGGGCACCCCGGCCTTCTCGACAGCTTCAACCATTGGCAGGCTTTCTTCAGCAGTACGGGCCAGTGGTTTTTCGCAGAGCACCATCTTACCTGCTTCAGCTGCGGCAATGGCAATCTCAGCGTGGGAATCGTTTGGCGTACAGATGTCAATCGCATCAATGTCATCGCGCTTCACCAGGTTACGCCAGTCACTTTCGGTCGACTCAAATCCCCACTGCTCAGCAAAGGCGGCCGTTCGCTCTGCGTTACGCGCACAGATTGCCTTGAGTACCGGGCGATGGCTAAGGTCTGGAAAAAAGTCGCTGACGCGCTTGTAACCGTTTGAATGAGTGCGGCCCATGAAGCCATAGCCCACGAGGCCGATGTTGAGGGATTTCTTTTCGCTCATATGCGTGTGATTCGGATAAGCGCGGATAATAGAAAAAGGGGAGGCCTCATGACCATCTTAAAAACTCCAAGGAGATAGAAACGCAGTATTCTTCAACCCGATATTTATGCCTATAAGAAGCTGCCTTCTATTTTGGGCATTGAAAGACTTGTAGGCTAATTAACAGAACTCAGTTGAATTCTTCGAGGCTCTTTTGGCGATTTATTGAAGGTAATCTCTTCCACGGCGAAACGGATCTTATCATCTTTGCGCCCTATACAAAATACAAAGAGGGTCTCGCCGTCTTTAGTTGAGGTGAAATCATTGTTTTTATAATGGAACTGCCCTTTTTCATCGAGAGTGGTGGCGAGGTCCTCTCTCATCTTGTCCCAAATTCCATCCATTAGCGTAGTGTAATTTATTTTGGCTTGCCCAGACTTTCCTTCCCTTAGTTCCCTGAAAGCATTGAATTCTTCGACTGACTGCTCCACATCTTTCTTCTTTGTTTTGAAGAGCTCTTCAGCCTTCGTCTTGTCCTCTGGTTTTTTAATAACCAGATGTACGGCTTCATCGTAGCCATGGTCGTTGCCTTTGGGATCGGTAAAATAAGGTTTGAAAGCCACTTCAAGTTGCTTAAGGGCGGGATCCGGTGGTGTTTCCGGCTTTTTCGGTTTGTCTCGATTTATGACCACGGCCAGTGCTTGTTTCGAGGCAGCCTTTTGGCTTTTCGCTTTGTCAAAATTACGTTCAGCCGCAGCCAGCCTAGCTTGATTATCTTTAATTTGGCTGCTGATTGTACGCACTTCTTTTTGAAGATTTTTAATTTTAAAACCAAAACTTTGAATAGTTTCTCCCGGGGGATACGTGTCAGGATCGGCATCAAAATTTTCTGTTACAATCGTGAGTTCCTCCCTCTTGAGCCTTAGTTCACCTTCCTTATCCACCAATACCTTCTTGAGACTCTTAACCTCATTGGAGAATTTGGCCTCCTGGCCTTGAAGGTCGGTGATTCTCTTCGTCAAGTCAGTCTGGTAACTTGCAATTTCCCTGCTACTGGCAACGTCAAAAAACATCCTGGAAATTCCCGAATTCGCACCTGCTGAGACGAGCTGCTTCCTGCGCTCGTTTAGTGCCACTTCACGGGCATCGAGTTCATCGACTATTTTCTTAACATCGTTCAATCGTGTCTCGTAAATCTTCAAAGTTAGATTATAGTTCGCCTCACTTTTCTCCACATTCTCAACAGCTTCCAATAATGCGGTCTCATTATTGTTAATTTTTCCGTTGATTTTTTGAACCTGCGATTGCGCAGTTTTTTTAGTGGTGCGGTCGCCGTCATCAAGTATTCCCTCCCAAATGGCGAGTTGTCCTTGAAGCGTGGTGCCAGTTTTCTTGAGGGTCCCCACTCGTTTTTTGGCGGCTTCGGCGGCACTCTTGCTCTTTTGTTTACGTTCTTCAAATAGCTTGGTTTTAGCCTCCTCTTTGCTTCTGACAAAATCGATTGCCGCTTTCTCCCAATCTTCGCCGTAGAGCATGTCATAAATATCTTCAAGCTTATCCGCCGACTGTTTCTTAGCTTCGTCTTCCGCGACCTTGCCTTTTGCGCGAGCATTGAAATCACTTATTCTTGTTTTGGCTACAGCTATTTGAGCCTCGAGCTTTTTGACCTCTTCGCCGGCATTCTGATTATCCTTTCGATTCGATTCCAAATCTTCCTGTATTATCTCAACCATCTCTTCCATTTGAGATAGACCCTCTTGTAAATCTTCCACTAATTCCTCATCCTTGCGTGCCTTTAGAGCCCTGATGAGTTGCCTTTCGGCTACATTCACGTCGTTGTTTGCCTTTTTCAGGTCCGCTTCAAGTAATCGGATTTCTTCCTGAGCATCTTTGCGTTTCTGAGTTTGCTCTTCCTTCTGTGATTGGAGCTTTACCATTAAATTCGCCTCACTGACCTTGTGATACTCAGCTACGGCATCGGCCCAATCGGTCTCGTTTATCTTTTTCTTGTATTCCTCCAGTTGCGTTTTGGCATCCTCAAGCTCGGCCATTCTTCTTTGACCATCGGCGGACTCAGCTGTCCGTTCTTTTTTAGCTTGTTTAAATCTAGTGTAATCTTTTTTCAGCTCTTCAATTGAAACCTCCGCTTCAAGCTTATCCTTCTTCAGCTGTTCTACCTCGGACCTGCGCTCCTTAATTTCTGTTCTTATCCCCTCTACTGTTTTTCTCGCTTTGACAGCTGCATTATCAACCTCCACTCCAGTGTTACCGTCAGCTGGAATTACGGGAATTGCTCCAAGACCAGTTGGAGCTGGCTTTGGTAAGCCGGTTGCAGGATCGATAGGCACATTGTCGGTAGCCGGCGGTACTGGATCGACTCCAGGCAGGCTTGGCAGAGACGAATCGCTTCCTTCGGGAAGAGGTGGCAAGCTGGAATCTGGATTATCAGGAATAATAATTCCTATATTTCCATATAACTTTATTAAATTCTTAAGACTATCTTCTGACGCAGCAATAGCCTTAGTTTTTCTTTTGATTTCTGTTTCTGCGAAATCAATGAAATCTTCCTTTTTATTGATCGCGTCCTGGAGACGTTTTTCGGTGTACTCCTCCACAACTGCAATCATGTTTGTTCCCGAGAGCATGCCTTGAAGTTCTACCAGTTTTTCCCCATTTTCAATCCGCTCACGCTTCTCTTCATTATTTTTCTTAACCAGGTCCTTCCATGCTTTCATTCGTTCCGCGAATTTCTCTAATTTGCCATCGTACCCGGCAATCTTTTCATCCAACATCTTCTTTTCGGCTTGTGCCTTTTTAACGTTTTCCTTCAGACCTTCCAACTTAGTGTTGGATTCTTTCAACTCCGCATTCAATTCCTCTAGTATCGATTCTGCATAAACGGTAACTTTGTACATTTCCTTCGCTTGTTGCTCGGCATGTTTTTTTGTCGCTGCTTTTGTGTCGTCGGACACAGCCAAATCTTTCCAGTGGTTATATTTTGCGATATCCTTCTCTCGAGATTCGATCTGGTTTTTAATTTTTGTAACCTCTTTTTCTTGTGCAGTGACCTCCCACCCCTTTGACCGAATTGTTTGAGTCAAGTCACCCAAGTCACTGGCCTTCAATTCTTGCAGGGCCCCATTCAGGTTGTCATAAGCAGTTTGGGCATCTGTGAAAGTAGCGTTTTGATCCTCGTCGTTGATCGACCCCACAATAGCAAACATACTGTCGAATGATTCGCGGGCTTGAAGCAGGGTTAACTGATCACCCTCTTCACCACCTCCCAAAACTTTTGTGACGACCTTTTCCGCTTTTTCGATTTGTTCTTTGAGGTCAGCAATCTCTTTGGAAAATTGACGATTTTTCGTTTCCAGTGCCGTTATTTTTGGGCCTTTTGGTCCTGTGACTGTGGTTTCGGGACCGAAAAATTTAGCATAAATGAAGATTGAGAGGCCGCCTATTAAGGCCAGAATAAATATTTGGATGACTATTGAGTGCCAGGAGTCCAATTTCCAATTGGTCGAGGATTCATTGTATTTACTCATGATATTTTCCTATCGGGGTCCACATGTATTAGGCTACCACTCAACAAATGCTGCAAGGAAAAAATGAGATTCCCTCGGGAGAAAGTAGATTAACAGCAGGATTTAGGGGGTTGTTTTGATTGTTATTCACAAAAAAGCATAGTTATTCACAGCTCATGGTCAACGTAGACATTCGGCAGATCAGGACAGGACTTTAGTTTTTTTTGTGTGGAATTGAAAAAAGAGCAAAAAAAATCCCCGTGCCTTTTGGCAGGGGGAGGGTGAAGTATTTTGGGAAATTGTTTATTCCCAGCCGTGTGCATCCCGGACGTCAATCATCGCCTTGAGAATGTTGTTCCAAGTGTCGGGATTCTCCAGTGTGTCGTTGGGGAACATGCAGCCATCCCAACAGATGTGCTTGATGCCTCGATCAGCTGCATCTTTAAGCCAATAGCCGGCGCATTTGGTGATGTCTAGTTTGCCATTGGGGTCAT
Source organism: Limisphaerales bacterium (assembly GCA_965659445.1). GTDB lineage: Bacteria > Verrucomicrobiota > Verrucomicrobiia > Limisphaerales > UBA1100 > UBA1100. The sequence continues at coordinate 29,117 of CBFHWX010000020.1, forward strand.
CAGCCGGACAGTGCTTGCCCGTCTTATCATGGTCGCCGGCCCCGTGCACCTCGCCATCATTTTGTGCGACATGGAAATCAATGGTCCACGGGCGAAGGGCGTCTGTAACCTTCTCGTAGGCAGCCCAGAATGCTTCTTCGGAGTGATCCCTCTCGAGCAGGGCATCATCCGGAGCGTTGTATCCCAGCATAAAGGTGTAAGTGTGGGCGAGGTCTGCCTGAAAACCGAGGGATTCTGGCATGCCGACTTCTTCCATCAGGGCAAGGGACGCTTTCCAAGAATGTAGGCCGGCCCAGCAGACTTCTCCTTCGGCGGCCAAACGTTCACCGTGGTCGGCGGCGATCTTGGCGGCCTCTTTGAAAGTGGCGGCGATGCGTTTGATGTTGTTGTTCGGATCTTCAAGGAATTTGGCCACGCCAAACTCGGCGGAGTCAATACGAATTACGCCGCTCTTCCGGGCACCGTGTTCATTGAAAATCTTCGCGATGCGACAGGCCATTTTCACGGCATCAAGGAACTTGGCACGCTGCTCGGCGTCGCCCATGGCCGAATCACCCACAGTGCCCGGCCAAATGGGAGCCACCAGTGAGCCGATGTCAAAACCTTTGCTGACAATGAGATCAGCAATGCCTTTCAAGTCATCATCACTAGCATTCGGATCGGTGTGCGGCAGGAAGAGAAAGTAATCAATACCATCAAACTTCTGACCATCCACCTCAGCGGCAGCGGTAAGGTCGAGCATGTGCTCAAGGCTGATGGGTGGTTCCTGGCCTTTCTCGTCGCCTTTGCCGACGAGTCCGGGCCACATGGCATTATGGAGTTTGGGTGCTTTGCTCATGACTTGTTCAGTTGATTTAAAGTAACACCAATTTAGACGGCGACCGTGCCAAAGCTAAACAGGCGGAAACGGCGGTAAAGGTAACAATCCAGCCTGAGCGTTCAACTTTAAAACGCTTAAGGGCTAGGTTCCGGCCAACTGGAGCGAGCGTTGTTTCTCAGCTCGTTTGCGGTCGTGTTCGTTGAGGATTTTTTTCCGTAATCTCAGGGTACCGGGCGTGGCCTCAACATATTCGTCAGGGGCGATGTATTCAAGGGCGCGTTCGAGGCTCAATATCATCGGGGCATTTAACAGGATGCCTTTGCCATCGCCTTGGGAACGGAAATTATTGAGGTGCTTGGCGCGGATGGGGTTCACGGGAAGGTCATTGTCGCGAGCGTTTTCGCCAACAATCATACCCTTGTAAACCTTGTCTCCGGGCACCACGAGCATTCGGCCACGTTCTTGGAGGGTGTCGAGCGCGTAAGCGGTCACAGTGCCATCCTCCATGCTCACCAACGCACCGGTGCGGCGTGCGGGGATTTCACCAGTATCGGGCGCGTACTCGTGGAAAAGGTGGCTCATAATGCCCTCACCGCGCGTAAAATTCAGAAGCTCCACTTCAAACCCTATGAGGCCACGTGTGGGCACAAGGGCTTCTAGTGTCATTCGATCACCGGCCGGAGCCATGTCGGTGACGTTGCCCTTGCGGGTGGCGAGCGCTTCCATCACGTCGCCGACGGCATCCTGCGGCACTTCGAGAAAAACTTTTTCGATCGGCTCGAGCCACTTGCCGTTTTTGTCCTGATGCTTCAGCACTTCGGGCCGGCTGACGAGCACCTCATAGCCCTCGCGCCGCATCTGCTCGATAAGCACGGCAATCTGCATGCCACCGCGACCGGTGACATGGAAAATCTTACTATTATCGGTCTGTGACACTTGTAGCGAAACGTTAGCGCGGCCTTCGCGCTCGAGGCGTTCCCAAATGCTGCGGGCGGTGACTTTTTTACCATCCTGCCCAGCAAAGGGGCCATCGTTCACGGCAAATGCCATTTTGATGGTTGGTGGGTCAATGGGCTTAAAGGGCAGAGCTGGCCGATCCAAGCTATCCACCAGTGTTTCGCCGATGAGAATATCGGGCAAGCCCGCCACACCTACGATGTCACCCGCGTGTGCTTCCTCAATTTGAATCTGCTTCAGCCCCTCAAAATGAAACAGCGCCGTCACTTTGCCCGCCACCTGCTCAGCATCGCCGCGCAGTCCGAAAAGGGGATCGCCCACACGAATGGTGCCCGTGCGAATTTTGCCGAACCCAATCCGGCCGAGATAATCTGAGTAACTCACGTTCGCGACGGCAATGCGAAAACCCTCGCCATCGTCACTGCCCGGCGCGGGCACTCGGTCGATGATCATGTCGAACAACGGCGTCATGTCGCCGCCGAGTTGCGTGTGGTTAGTCGTCGCGTAGCCATCCTTGGCGCTGGCGTAAATATAGGGGAAATCCAGTTGCTCATCCGTGGCACCCAATGCGATGAATAACTCAAATACCTGATCCAAAACCCAGTCCGGACGAGCATGTTCACGGTCGATCTTGTTGATCACTACAATCGGCTGCGCCCCCGCCTCGAGCGCCTTGCGTAATACAAAACGAGTCTGGGCCTGCGGGCCTTCTTTGGCATCTACCAGTAACAATACACCGTCAATCATGCTCAAGGAACGCTCCACCTCGCCGCCAAAATCCGCATGGCCTGGTGTGTCCACAATGTTTACGTGATGATCGCGATACTGAAACGCCGCGTTCTTGGCCTTGATGGTGATCCCCTTCTCACGCTCCAGATCCATCGAATCCATGATCCGCTCTTCCTGTGCAATAGCCTGATTGGCGCGGAAGGTACCCGATTGTTTCAGGAAACAGTCCACTAACGTGGTTTTGCCGTGATCCACGTGCGCAATAATGGCGATGTTACGGATATATTTCATGATCTCCCTCCCGGAGAGCCGTGCACTATGCATGGCATGGGGGGTTACTACAAGCCAAAGGACGGCTCAATGATTGCCCTTTTCTAACTCGCCGGCGAAATTAGTTCTCCGCATCTAGTCTTCCTGCCGCCCAGAGTAGACCGCGAGAGACATAGTTAAGAAACACGGGGTCCTTGAAAGTGGCATCAGAATGGCCGTATGTGGTTCCAAAAACACGGGCCTTGCCATACTGATGCGTCCAGATCACTGCATGTTCTTTCTTGTCCCGTTCACTTACGGAGGTGGCCAGTGCCTTGGCGTTTGGCCAAAGTTTTTCAATTACATAAAGTTCATCCTTAGGCGTCTTCCAGTCGTCGGGCATGCCCTTGAGGATGGGGTGTTTCTTCATCACTTTCTTCACCGTGTACGTGCTCTGATGCTCATGCCGCTTGCTGGTCACACCTAAAAATTTTCGCCAATCATCAAAACTTGATGCCCTATAAGTGTGCATCGCGCAGTGGATTACCACGGCCGGCACGCCCGCCGCATGAGCCTTGGTAATCGACTGCACGTACTCTTTGTCGCTGGTGTTGGCAAAACACTCATTATGCACTACCACGTCGTACCCCTTTGCCCAGTTTGGGTTCTTGTAGAGCGGAATCATCGCCTTGGTTCCCTTGCCTCCCTCGTTGATGACTGTCCAGTTCACCTTCGTATGTTTCGCCACGCCATCAATCAGGGCCTTGCTTTGAAAAATATAATTGTGGCAGCAGCCTCCGGTGATCAGCAAAGCCCGTAGTGGTTTTTGTTTTTTGTCTTCAGCTACACTGACAAGCACAATCAAAATCGTGAAGGCAGTGACGAATAAACGACGAGCAATGATTTTAAGTTTCATGTTTTTATTAATTGAATTTCCGATTGCGGTAGGCGCCCATTTCGGGGGCGTCTTTGTTTACTTCCGGACCGAAGTAGCGCAGCAGCACCAGTGGTTCGGTGTCGCTTGTGTTTTCAAAAGTCACGCCCGCTTTTGCCCCAGCTTCGGTGCAGAAGTATTCATCCTCAGTCAGCTCGTGGAAGCGGATGAGCTTCGGGCTGTTCAGAGGCTGTCCATTGATGGTGCCTTTGCCCTGCACGCAGATGCCACCCCAAGCGCCTTTGTCCTTAATGGTGCATTTGGTGCCGGGATCCACGGTGAGTTCCTTGGCCGTAAATAGCTGTTCCTTTTTGATGCGGCCGTAAACGATCCAGCGGTCCACATAGCCTTCCTTACGGGTGTCGTTCACCGGGATGGGCTCGAGGTAATGGTTGTCCTTGAAGTTCGGGTCCACATTGCCAGCCCAGTCGAGCTGGTTAACGATGAAATCAAGATCCTTGTGCTTGCCCTTCGGCATGTCTTTGACCAACAAACTCCATGGCACCTCTCGGCCTTCCACGAGATTCTGATACATACCGAACACATCACTGCCCCATTGTGGTTCATAGGTGCACAGACTGCCTGGAGCATGCAATACGCACGGTGGAATCAGCCAGCCGGTTCCGGGTTTAAGTCGGTAAGCCTTGGAGAGGTCAAGGATACCGTTGTCGCCCTTGTTCCAATCCTCCAGACACCGGCGAATCTGCGCTTTGGTGGTGCCGGGTTCGAGGCCCATGAAGGTATAGGGGAAATTATTTCCGACATTGTTGTGTTGAGGCGGAAAGTAGTAGCTCTCGGGCTTGCCTTCCTGTCCGACCAGCTTGGCCTGTTTGGCATTCTGATGCATGTGGTGCGGGATGGGGCCCATATTGTCGAAGAACTTCGAGTACACCGGCCACTTGCCGTATTTATTCCAGATACGTTTGCCGATGATGTCCGCGCCGCATTCGGCTACTGCTTCACGTAAGGTGAAGCGGTTGCGTCCGTGGACCACGTAGCTCAGGCCCTCGTCGGGCACACGACCCTCATTGGCGGCCTCGGTGGTGGATCCAAACCAGC
>CBFHWX010000021.1:0-31634 GCA_965659445.1 Limisphaerales bacterium
CAGCTTGTTGCGCATCTTGGACAGCCTTTTTTTCCTCCGGTGTGTTGCCGGCGTTCTTCGCAGCTTCACCGGCTTTCTCGGCCGCGTTGTTGAGTTGGTCAGCAGTTTCCTTCAGGGACTCAGCCATTTCCTGCATTTTCTGCTCGCCCGAAGCGCCTTCTTCCTGCGCAGCTTGCATACCTTGTTCAGCCGCTTGCTGAAGCTTTTCCTTAGCAGTTTTCAACTCCTTTTCAGCATCAGCTTCACCTTTCTTAGCCTTATCCTCAATCGCCGGAATCTGCTGCTCGGCCATCGCTTTGGCCTCCTGCGCCAACTGCCTTGCCTTCTCGGCCTTGGCGTTTTGTTCAGCCTTGGGTGATTCTTGGGTTTGGAACGATTGCTTGAGATCTTCAGCTAGCTGCTGTTGCTCCTTGCCGGCCTCGGCCAGTTTCTCCTTAGCGTCCTGCAGCGATGCTTCGGCGATATCTTTCAACTCCTCGCGCATCACGGGATTGTTCTTGAGCTCCTCTTCCAGTTCCTTGAGCGCTTCCTCCGCTGGCTTATTCGCAAGTTCCATGAGGCGTTCAAGCAGGCCGTATTGCTGATCAAGACCTTCCTTGATGCCAAGCTTCTCCTCCTTGTCGCGCAGGGCTGCGCGGGATTCCTCGCCCTTACCGTCTTCTAAGTTCTGATAATGTTCGGCCAACTGCTCGAGGTTTTCGGCAAGTTTTCCTTGTTCTTCGGCGGCGGTATCGAGTGACTGCTGCTGCTCCTTGGGGGCCTTGTTGGCGGTGGATTCCTCAAGAGCATTCTTGGCATCACGGGGTGGTTCTTCGAGCATGGCCACGGCGTCATCGGCGTCGCGGGCACGTTCGCGTCCTGCCTTCTGGGTCATGTCCTGCGCATTGGCGTCACGGCGTAAGGCTCGTTTCACGTTATTGATGCGCTCGTTGAGTTTCTCCTGGCGAGAGAGCAAATCCTTCGCGACCTCGATCTCAGTTTTCTTTTGCTTGCCTACTTTTTCACTGAGCTTCTTGGATTCCTGCTCCAGTCGCTTGGCTTCCTCGGCGAGATTCTCCAACATCTCCGCCAAGGCGGGTGCGGCAACGCGGAGCGCCTCGCGGGCCTTCTCTAGATCCTTGGCTGCCTGTTCGCGGGCCTTCTTAACGCTGTCTTGGATTTTATCCAGCGACTCGGCCACCGGCTTAAGAGTGCGGGTTCTCTCGGCGGCGATGGTGATTTGCGCAATCGCAGCAAGTGCAATTGCGACCATGGTGATTTGGAGGTTCTTTTTCATGGCTGTTTTAACCTACTTCTTCTTGGGGGATTTCTCAATGAGAAATATACCTGGATTTCGTTTTCTTTCGGACATTTCAAGGCCCACCTCCTTGGCAGCTAAGCCGCGGTTGGCCTCTTCCAAATGGCCACTAGCCTCTTCCAGCCCAACATCGCGCAATTGCTCCGGGGTGACCGATAGGCGCTGGCTCAACCACTGCCAATCGCGCGGACGTAGAGTGTTGGCATCAGTCGATTTCTTTTCCCAACGCTCACGCGCCGCCAGCGATTTGATGGCGGTTTCCAATACTGTCAATTCATGGGCAGCTTCCAATTTGGTGATAGCCACGGCTATACCGTCCAATTGCGTAACAACTTCGCGGATGTCCCGACCGGTCTCCACGCCAGCACGCACATTCTCGATCGCCAGCGCAGCCTGAGCAGTGTCGCTCACAAACATCGCATTGGCAGCCTTGCCGGTTTCCTCCAGACGCGCACGACCACGGAACATGGCCTTGGCGATGATCCAATGTTGGCTTAGCACTTCGCTCGCAACCTTCCGTTGAGCATCGGCCTTGAGAATTGACTTGCCGCTCTTCTTCGCTTTCTCATAATCCTTAACAGCCTGTTCGCGCGCTTCCATGGCGGCTTGCAACCGTTCCACCGCCCCGGCCGTGGTACCGACAGACGTTTCCAAATGGAGTCGGGCCTCCGCCGCAGTCTTGGCAAGATCTAAGACCAGCGGTCGCAGATTAGTCACAACTCCGTTCACAATGATCTCCAATCCGCGGCCGGCAGAAAGCAATTGCCCATCTGGTGCTTCTTCCAATTTTTCTCCAAACACCTTATGCACAGTATCAAGTTGAGAGTAGATTTCCCGAATTGTGTCACTCTCAACGTCCGGCAGGCGACTGGCCAGAAGCTTGAGCGTGGCAAGCACTACCTCAAGTTCCTTTACCACGCTACCTTGCCGACGGCCTAATCGCTCCCACACTTTAGGATCTGCATTGCGATCGGCTTCGGCGAGGCGATGCATGTTGGCAGCTGCGCGGGAAATGTAATCGAGCAAATCCAGCGACAACGCCGCCTCATCGGCTACGAGCCAACCGTTGGCGGTAGCCCGTAAATGGTCGGCCGTGTTTTTCACTTCCTTGAAGACAACCGGAAGATGTCCGGTGTGGGCCTGCACACGGGCATCTACCACAATGCCTTCCAGCGGGCGTAGATGCAGTCGAGCGCGGGACAACAAATCCGCATCCATCCGCAATGCCACGCGCCCCATCAAGCCAAGCCCAGCGGTTTCGCGACCGGCATGCGCTTTGCGCAGAGTAGAGGGAAGTTGTTGCAGCACTTTATTCCATTCAGTCCGTGCAATTCCGAGGGCCTTAAGAGCCTTGGTGGCCTTGTCGCGACGCTCGGCATCTTTGCCAGGTAAAATGAAACCCTCGATGTCACCCGGCAACACCCCGTTAAACTCGATGGTCTTTTCCGCCGCGACGATCAAGTTGGTGGTCCACAATCGTTGTTGACCAATCGCAGAGATGCGCTTGGCCTCGAAGATGGCCGAATCCACCTTGAGTCGCACTGGTCTGGACTCAGCACGACTCCCCTTGAAATCCACCGCGGCAAACTTGGTCATTACCAAGTCACCAGGCTTGGCGTCGAGCTTCAGTAAATCCCAATCCAGCTTGAAGGAAGTGTTGGTTCCGGGTGCCTTGGCAAGTTGAATGGCGTTGGTGATCCACGCCTTGTCGTTTATCTTAATGAGCTGCTCGATTTTTTCTAGGCCTACATCATCACTGGCTTCACCGAGGACCGCTAAAATATCTTCCGGTCGCGCAGTGACTTCGCCCTTGGGCTCAGCAAGCTTGATGGTCGGCACGAGGTCAGGTTGAGAGGTGATGGAGTACTCGGGGCGAAACTTGTTGTCCAAGCCTAATTCCGTAGCCACGTGCACGGTGAAGGTACCTGACTCGGTAATTGGCAGCGTGAGTGCCCACTGGGTGGGCTCGGCAGCTTGCACGAAATCTAACTTATTAGTCCGCGTTTCGGTCACCAAATGCAGTGCAGCAATAGCCACAGGTTGATCCAGATAAATCGTCAATTCCACTTCTGTACCGCTCAGGGTCGTGAGGTCACCGGTTTCCTCGCGAAGTTTCAGCAACTTCCGCCCGGTGTACATGGGGTAGGTAAATTTCTTTTCGAAAGACAGCACCAGTGGACGAGGCACGGACTTCAACGTGAACCAGCGCGACAACGCGTCGCCTGCGTGAATACGATACCTGATTTCGTTACGTGCCATGGCGATTGACGAGGTATATTCCTGCTCACTCTTTCCTCTCGCTGGATCCATGAATACTTTGCGCTGCTCGGGTTCTCCATCACCCACCGCCTTTGTTTCCAGCGACGGCATTTCCTTTAAAACCGGACCCGTGACCTTGACCTGAAGGATCAAGTTATCGTTCTCCGGCACGGAGGCATCGCCGCCTTCCGGCACCAGTACCGTGATCTTGTTACGAGAGACGCGGTCGATGTTCGCCATGGGTACCAAGGCACGAATCAGCAATGTGCGACCCGAATCGAAGGCCCCCGTCACACCCGTGGAAAGGACCACCAACGCGGCGGCAATCATCCACGTTTGCACCAATTTGCCTGGCAACAAGCGACCCATGTCCAAGCCTCGCAGGTCCTCGATTACATATTGTTGAGCCTGACGGCGGAACACGTTTGAGTCCATTCCCTCACTGTCCGACGAGAGTTCCACTGCCGAGAGCAGTTTGGTGCGTAGGGCTGGCTCCTCCTGCTCGATCATGGCGGCCAACTCACGTTCATCGATTGCCCGCCGGAAGGGGTGAACGCACATGAACCATATGATCAATAAGCCAGCCAAATAGACTCCGCCACTGAGGGCGTACCGTGTGTGGTCATCCATCACTATCAACCAGTCGGCCAAGGCCAGTAGCAGGACCCCCCCCAGAAAAGTTAGCAGAACACAACAAATCCCCCTGAGCAACACCAGCCAACGAAAACGCCCACGAAACGAGAGCAATTTACCTTGAATAAATGGATCGATTTGTCCGGACATGAACAGGTCGTACAACCTCAGGGAAAGGTACACCAATATAATTGATTTGGAAAGGGCCCCAAGGTTTTTAAACCATCCCCTTAACGCGACGTAAAATCCATTCGGTGGTTAGCAGTAGTATGATGGGCACGAACCACCAGTAACTTTGCCAGAGAACGATTTCCTCGACGATCTCACGACGATTACTGGCGGGACCCAGGGTTTCAATCAGGCGGCGCATTTCCTCCTCGCGATAATAGTCACCACCCGAATCAGAAGCAACTTGACGCAATAGCAGTTCATCGCAGTGAAGCCGGCCGAGCTCACCAAAGGGATTGGTGGCCACGGTGAAAGCGGTGCTGGCCTTGATGATTCCATCCGGCACATCGGGCAAGCGCACGCGTACTTCGTAATCGCCCGGCTCAAGCGGGGCCGATCGCGCGCGGTAGGTGAAGGACTCCGGATCGGCCTCTAGCGGGAAGGTCCCGAACACCCTACCATCGCGCAACAGAATGGCCTCGGGTTTGAGATTGGGTTGTAGCTGGAATTTCCGGGCAAGCTCGGGGTTCATAATACGCACACGAATCTCGGCGGTGTCTCCCACATCGTAGGTGGTGGAGCCGGAATCCATGGCGATGTAGGCATCCTGCACAGCAAAGGGCGGTTCCATGATCCATTTGGCCACCTGATTCCAGTAGCGTTGGTGATGGCGATCGCCAATATTAAACCGCCAGCGCCAAGTTTCATCAAAAGCGGAATACAACACTCGGCCGGCGCCGAACCGGCGAAAAACAAGACCGGGCACAACGGAGTTTCCATTGACAATTTCAAGCAGCGTTTCCGCTCCAGGCAGGGCCTCGGTGACAGCCGCCCAACGCGGCCCTGGTAAATCGTTCCAGATCGTGAGATTATCAGTGGTGTTGGCGGCCAGCATCAAAGGGGCCTGCGCACCACCGGCACTGCGAAAACGTACCCGCATATTCATGCTGCTGAGCGCACGATCTCCAAAGAACCGGACCGGGAAAAGGTCGGTTAACGGGGTAATTGGATTTACGAAGTTGGCAAGTCGCTCCATGCGCCCATCGATGCAGATAAGGCCGCCGCCATTGAACTGCACATAGTCGCGAATCCACTGCATCTCGCCCACTGTGAATACCGACGGCGGCACGTCACCGAGGACAATAAGCTGATACTGGAATAGCAACTCGCGCCGGGAAGGGAAACGGCCAGCACCATCACCGCGCGGGCCGAGGATAGGACGACCACCGACCCAGTCGCACAGTACGATGTTGGCTTCCCAACGATTATCACGCTCGAGCAGGTTGCGGAGATAACGAAACTCCCAGCGCGGCCGGCCGTCGAGAACAAGGATGCGAGGCTTCTGGGTGACGACATTTACTCGCAGAATGCCGACGTTGTTGTCATCTTTCATCTCACCCTCAATAGGCGGAACGACGATATTGAAGGCGAGCGGCAGGTTGGCATAGCGAATGTCGCGGCTTTGAGCGGCCTGCTCCGCAGTGACGATTTCCTTGATGGGGAAATCAAAAGGTATTTTCCGCAGCTTTTGGTTCGTGACAAAATCCTGTTGCCACACCACCCGACCCTTGTGCTCGATGCGCACCTTGAAGGGTTTGCCCGGGGGCATGCCATCATGCAAAATCACCTGACCGGTTAAGCGGGCATCGGGATAGACGGAACCGGGCGCCTCGGTCTTGAGTACCGCCAGATCACGCGCGGGCACCACGGTGCCGAGGCCGACGGCATGGATGGCCACACCGCGGTCCTTGAACTGCCGCGCCATTTGTAGCGGCGAGGCACCATCGATGTTGTGTTGGCCGTCGCTGAACAGGACAACATGGAGATTTTCCTTGGAGGTATCGGACACCACACCCTCCTCAATGCCGGTGGCGAGATCAGAGATCATGTTGGTGGCGGCGATTTCCAGAGTCTTGGGTGGCGGAAGGTATTCCGAGTCGCTTTCGCCGTCCTCACCCGCATCACCAATGGCGCCGGGATGCCAGAGCATTTGAAAACGCCGACCAGTCAGGGCAAGCAATTCCACATTATGCTCAGCGGCGAGCTGGTCGACCAGACTATCAGCTCCTCCGAGCATTTGGCTTTCCAGTCGTTGCCAGCGCGGTGTGCGATCGAAACGTCCCAACGCTGTTTTGGTTGCGTCGTCCATTTTCGACAGAGTGGCCTCGTCAGTGGGCATGAGTTGCCCAAGCGTTTTCTCCCAGCTGATCAAGACCGGGCGCAGTGAGGTGATGAGTGCCTGCTCCGGGACAGTCATCTGCTCCGGATCTAGTTTCTGCAGAGGTATAGCGATTTCATCACGGAACAACTTCATTTTGTCCGGAGTCCAACCGGTCAGCGTAAGTTGCTTCAGCTCATCCATCACCTGAGTGACAATCGCCTGACATTGGCGGATATTTTCGGGCATATCCCGTTTAGGCCCGGACTCGAGATTGGCGAGGATTAAAGAAAGTTTGCTGAGCCGATCCAGAGCGCTGGCCGCGTGTTCTTCCGGGGCAGCGCCTTCAATCCATCCGAGCTGGCGAATGATTCTCAATTTCCGGGGCAACTCCATTTGTTCGTCGGTCGCCTTCATACTGGCAGAGGCATCCACATAAAGGAGCACCCGCGCCGTGGTGCCCACGCTGGTTTGGTTCTGAATGACCGGCCCCGAGAGCATCATCACCACCAGAACGATCGCGATCACGCGCAGCAGCGGCAGCACCCACAAACCCGATGCCATACGGCCCTTGATGTCTCCCCGATATATCCACGCGGCCGCCAACGCCGCCACGCCAGCCAAGATCGCGGCCATCCACCAGGTGAAATCCCCGGAGAAATGCAGTCGCGTTCCCTCCACGGTTTTCGCGGCGAGAATAATACCGATGTGATCCATGCCCTGCATTACCTTACACGCTTTTGCTACGGCGCGCCATTCGGCCTTCCAGCCAGAGCTCAAAAAATAGGATGAAAAGCAACAGCCATAATATCGGTTTCCAGATTTCTTGGCCGTATCGACGGGATTGATCCAGCTCGCGGTATTCCTGCAAGCTGGATATCAGGTTGGCGCCCATGTCCTCTGCCACCTCAATGCGCTCTGCCTCAGTGAGTTGCTCCAAATCGCTTTCAGCGCGGCCGGTGTTCACAACAAAATGCACCGTCTCGTTATTAGGCCCAGCCATGGTGTAAAGCCCTGGCCGATGTGTCTCCGAGAATCGTGCCACACCACGCCCTCCCGAGGCCTCAATACGCACCGAGTGCTCACGATCTCGAGTGTCTTTCACTTTCACCTCTGTCCCGGCGGCCGCCACAGGAAAATGTGCCACGGCCTCTTCGCCCACGTCTAGGTTACGTGGCGGCATTACCGACGAGGCCAGATAAGTGCACAGCCGCTGTGCAAAAGGCACAAAAAAAGTGCGGACTGGCAGATTGTTCCACCCATCGTCACAACTCGTTGAGCAAAAAATCACGCGACCATTGCCGAATCCTTTCTCCACCAGAAATGCATTGCCGTTGTCGAGTCGTGCGATCGTGTTAATTAGCATGTTATCCGGCTCATCAATCGTACGATACCACTTCCGGATTTCAACCGAGGACAAGTCGCCGTTGCGCTGGTCATTGAAAATCTTCAGTGCCGGATGCTCAAACCGCCGGACCAACACGCGCGTGAAAGGCTCCGGCTCGCCGCTCATGTCCTCCACCGCCATCAACCGCGTAGGCAGCAACTGGAAAGACAGCATGCGGTCATTGTACCAATCCACATCCATTTTATCACCGCCAAAAATCAATAGACCGCCTCCATCACGCACAAATGCCTGAAGCTCATTGAGCTGTGACAGCTTGAGCTTGGGCACATTGGCCAGAATCACCACGCGTGCATCACCGATAGCCTGTGCATGAAAGCCATCCACTTCCACTACCCGAGCCTCCAGCAGGTCCACAAGACCTTCTCCAGCTTTGCCTTCACGATACGGTTGCAGAGCGATTTGCAAATAATCCGTCTCGCCCTGAAGCGGTTCCGGGCTAGGATCACCATTAACCACCAGCACCGGCACGCTGTCCCACACAGGCAGACTGGCTCGGAACACGTTGTCCACCTTGAGACTATCAGCATCGGCTGACACCTCCATCACATGCGAACCGGGCTGATCAAAACGATGCGTGAAAAGCACTTGTCGAGTTTCCCCGGCACCGAGTGGAATCTGGGTCACGCTTTTGTTCTCGCCATCCACATGAAACGCCACGCGCAGGGCATCGTGATCGTTGCTGCCAAAATTTCTGAGATTGGCGCGCACTTGCACGGTTTGGTTCACTCCCAGCAACAGGTGCGAAAACTCCAACGATTCCACACAAACATTATCGCGCCCCTCCGCCCCTACATGAAATAGCGTAAGGTTGGGTGGCAGTTCCAATGCGGCGATCTGATCCGCCACACGGTTGCGCTGTCCCGACTCCTCCGACGACCAACTGATTCGTTGAAAATCGCTGATCACCACCACTTCCCGATGCGGGTGGTTCATTAACTTAACCTGCTCACCGCCCTTTTGAATCGCTGCTGTCACCACCGCCTGACCATAGCCAGCCTCCATTTTCGACAGCTCACCGGCTACTCCCTCAGTGTTGAAGACCGCGGTGTCATACAACGGTTTCTCCGGGTTGCTCATCATCACAACATTCACGTCCGAACCACGCTGCAATTCCTCCACCAAGTCCGCCGCTACCTCGCGTGCGAGCTCGAAATTAGTTCCCCCAGTCCCTGCGAAATCCAGCGAGTAGCTGTTGTCCAGCACAACGATCAATGAGGTCTTGGCATTACTCCAGAGCGCAGCAGCGCCCTTGAGGATAGGCCGCGCCATGCAGAGGGCGAGCAACACAGGAATAGCACAGCGCAGGAGCATGAGCAGCCAGTTATCAAACCGCAGTCGGCGTTGCTGTGACTTAAGCGTCAGCTCAATGAGATGCATAGCACCCCATTTCACTTCACGATGACGGCTCTTACTAATGAGGTGAACCAGAATGGGAATCGCCGCCGCGGCCGCTCCTCCAATCAATGCAAAGTTCATAAAGCTCATCAGAGGCTCTGCCTTTTTCTAAGAAACCGTGAGAGCACATCGGTGAGCGGCTCGTGCGTGAACATCGGAACCAGTTCAATGCGGTGCCTCTGGCAGCCGGATTTTAATTCCTCGCGGAATTTATTTAGGTTGTCCAAATAAGCCGCGCGGAAGCTGGCAGGATCAACCATGCGAAATTGGTTGGCCTGCTCCAGGTTTTCAAAGCGGGTCCACGTGTCGAATGGGAACTCCTCCTCATCCTTGTCCATGATGTGAAACAGCAACACCTCATGCGAGGCATGTCGGAAATGCGCAAGCGAGGCGAGCAGTTCGCGCACGTCAGTGAAGCAGTCAGAGAGGATGAAAATCATCCCGCGCTTTTGTAAACGCGGTACAATCTCATGAAACACCTTGGACAGGTCGGTCTCACCACCGGGCTGCGTCTTGACCATCTGATTATACAACACTCGCAGATGCCGCGTGCTTGAACGCGGTGGAATAAAGCTGCTAACTTTGGTGTCAAAAGTGATCATCCCAATGCTGTCACGCTGCCTCATGATAATGTGCGCTATACACGCGGCGAGGCGGAGTGCGTATTGACACTTGGTGTGATTCCCTTCACCCCCGTAGGCCATACTGCCGCTACAATCGATAAGCAGCGTGGCGCGCAGGTTGGTTTCCTCTTCATACTCGCGGACGTAGTATCGGTCGGTCTTGGCAAACACTTTCCAATCCACGCGCCGAATCTCATCGCCCTGCACGTACTCGCGGTGCTGGGCGAACTCCACACTAAAGCCCTTGTGCGGTGAACGGTGATGGCCGGAAATGGCGCCCTCCACCGCCTGCTTGGCCATAAGCTGCAGGTTAGCGATGCTCTGCAACTCTTCGGGTTGAAGCAGTTCAGAGATTTGTGCCATGTCTTGTTTGTACGTGGAAATCCACGACCTCCGGTCGTGCGGTTACAAGGTCGCACCAACGGGTTGTTGCGGCACGGACTGCAAAACCTTGTCGATGATATGGTTCACCGTGATGCCCTCGGCCTCGGCATTAAACGTCGGTAAAATTCGATGCCGTAGAACGGGATGTGCGAGCGCGGCGATGTCCTCTGAAGTCACGTTGGGGCGACCCTTCAAGATCGCTCGCACTTTGCCGCCCAACACGAGTTGCTGGCATGCCCGGGGCCCCGGACCCCAGCTGATGAGCTCGCGCGCGAAGGGCAACGCTTCAGCATCGTCCGGTCGACAGCGCCGTACGATATCTAGAACGTATGCGTTCACGTGATCAGGAACCGGCACCTTGCGGACGATTTCCTGACATTGCACTATTTCAGCTCCGCTGATCACCGGCTGTATCTCTGCAGAAAACGCACCCGTAGTGCGCTTGATGATCTCTGCTTCCTCGGCCTTGCTAGGGTAATCAACCTTGATATGAAACATGAACCGATCCTTTTGCGCCTCCGGCAACGGATAGGTGCCTTCCTGTTCTACAGGGTTTTGCGTGGCAAGCACGAAGAACGGTTCATCCAAAATATAGGTCTGGCCGCCGATGGTCACCGAGTGTTCCTGCATCGCCTCCAGCAAGGCCGCCTGGGTCTTTGGAGGGGAACGGTTAATCTCATCTGCCAAGACCAACTGGGCAAAAATCGGCCCGCGCAAAAAAACCATACTGCGGCGTCCCTCTGCGTCCTGTTGAATCACGTCCGTACCGGTGATATCCGCAGGCATTAGGTCGGGCGTAAACTGCACACGCCGAAAGGAGAGGCTCATAGCCTCGGAAAGGCTCTTCACCATATAGGTTTTAGCCAGACCCGGCACGCCTTCCAACAGGCAATGGCTTCGGGCAAAGATGGCTATGATGATCTGCTCGATGACATCGTTCTGGCCGACGATCGCTTTGCCTACTTCATTGGCCATACTGCGATAAGCCCCGGCAAGTTTCGCAGCAAGTTGCTCGTCACTCGCGCCGGACATTGATTGCGGCTCAGCTTCCTTTGAAGCCTCGGCGACAGCCGGCACGACCAGCAGGGTGTTGCAAGTAGGACACTTCAATTGCGAACCGGCAGCAGTGTCTTCCACCGTGAGGTCCAACTGACAGGCAGGGCATTTAATAACCATCTCCATGACGCTGTGGTGTAACCTGCCCGCTTTTCCCTCAATGCGCAACTTGCGAGTATTCCCAACTCTGAAAATAAGAGGTTATTTGATGGGTTCCTGCGTGTATGGATCGCGGAGCGGAATTTCAATTAGCCCTCCAGACGTCAGATTTTCAGGTTTTACTGGATGGTCCGGATGGCCTTTGAGGATTGTTTTCTTATCTCCCACAATCAGGACTACCGTCTTCTCAGGTTTGAGATATTTTTTTGCCACACGCTGCACATCAGCCTTGGTAACGCCCGCGATCTTAGCTCGATAGTTTTTGTAATAATCAGGGTTTCCTTTGGCCCGCCCGGTATATTCCTCATCCAGAAAAGCCCCGGCAACCTGCCCCTTGGTGGCGAAGGATTGGGGAAAGGTTTGGATGAACGAATTCTTGGCAGTCTTCATCTCTTCATCCGTCACAATCTCGGTGGTAATCCTTTTCATTTCCTCAAACACTATGGAAACCGCATACAGTACCGTACGTGACTTGGACTGGAATCCAGCAAAAAATGCCATGGGATAATACGTACCTCCGGGAAAAGAGGAACCGGCCGAGTACGCCAATCCCTCATCCGAGCGCACTCGATTGGTAATCCGTGAAGTGAACCCACCTCCTCCCAAGATATCGTTCATCACCTGAATGGCGTAATAATCAGGATTATCGCGCTGGATGCCGGGCAGAAGAATGGAAACCCGCCCCTGGTTCACCTCTTTGTTAACGATGTAAATACCCGGCTTGGCAAATACTCGACCATCAATGGGGATGCCGGAAGCCTTTTTCCCCTTAAACGGCCAATCAGAAAACAGGGTTTCTAATTCCGCCCTCATTTCATCGCGATCAAAATCACCACTGGCCGCTACCACAAAATTCGCCGGATGAAACCAGTCCCGATGAAACGCCTGCAAATCCTTGCGAGTGATGGATTCAATGGACGCCTTGGTAGACATACGAGTGCGCCAAAAGTTCTCACCAAACAACAGATTCATCCGCTCACGCCGCTCGATGCCCCGCGAATCATCATTGCGCTGCTTCATCGCCTGGATCACTTGTTTCTTGGAAAGATCAATCCGATCCTGCTGAAACTTAGGGGTGGTCAATACTTCTCGCAAAATCACCAAACCCTCCTGCAAATCCTTGGTCAGGAGATTCATGCTCACCGAACCTTGCGTCGAGGAGACACTGGCTCCTAGCCGAGCCGCCAGAAACGCCAGCCGCTCCTCAAGGTCCTCCGCCGACCGGCTTCCCGCACCGGCCGTGAGCAAACTGCCAGTCAACTCCGCCAACCCTTCCTTGCCTGAGGGCGTCTCGAATGATCCGGTTCGCACACGGATGCTGATGCTCACCAACGGCAGCTCGCGGTTGGGCACCAGATAAGCCACCGGACCACTCTTGAGCTGTACGCGGTAGTCACCCCCCGTCGGAGGATCATACTTGAGCAGTGGAAACTTCAGCTTTTCCGGTCGGTTCGGAATATCAGCTGCCCACATAGGCAGCGTGAACACCGCAATCCATAAACATGATAAAAATCGTTTCATTATTTCTTCTCCAATTCCGCGATGCGTTTACGAAACAAGCCGCGAATAATTTTCATCGTTGGTGGTGCCTTGGCCCCGGCCTGTGACATTTGAGCCTCCAAAGACGCCAATTGTTTTTTCAATTGATCCAAATCCTTCGAAGAGTTGATAACCCCGCTCATCTTGCGTACCATTGCCTTTTGCTGCCCATTCAACCCCGCCAGAAGCGGATCTCCTCCACCGGTGCCGGGCTTGCGCTTGTAAATAGCCACCGCGCGATTTTCTTTCACAAAATATTTCTTCGCCACGCGCTGAATATCAGCAGGGGTGACTGACTGAATCTTAGGGCCAGCCTCATTGATTTCACGCCAATTGCCCGTCCCCTCACTGCGCAGTAACTGCATCAGGATCGGGTGATTGGAAGACAACCGCCGATACTCACCTGCGGCAAAATTATTCTTTACCTTTTGCAATTCCTGCTTTGGAACTGGCTCGGCCTTCAGCCTGTCAATCTGCTCATACAAGGCCGACTCCGTTTCTTCCAACGACTTACCTTCAGCCAATTCCGCCCCAACATTAAATTGCCCGGCATACTTAAGGCCGCGCACCCAGGCCCATGTATCGGTAGCCAGTTTCTGCTCCAACACCAATTGTTTATGAAGCCGACCCGTGCGGGTGGACAGCACCTGAGCCAATACTGATAGGGCGTAGGTGTCTTTATGTCCGAAGGCTGGGGTGTGGTAATAAATATCCACATTTGGATTCGTCTCCGCCTCCGCGTAAAATCGTTTCTCCGCCTTTTGCGGCATCTCCAGAGTCACCACATCTGGCGCTTCTTTTTTTCCTTCGGGAATTCGCCCAAAATATTTTTCAGCCTGCACCAATGCATGCTTGGATTTGAAATCGCCAATCAAAATCAGGGTCAGATTTTGTGGCGCATAAAAAGTGGCGTAAAAATCATCCGCCTGTGATTTGGAGATAGCGGAGATATCCGATGGCCAGCCAATGACCGGCCAGCCGTAAGGATGCGATTCCCAGAACAGAGAATTGAAACTCTCATAAAACTTGCCCAAGGGAGTAGATTCTGTACGCATGCGACGCTCCTCAAAGACCACCTTCCGCTCAGTGTAAAATTCGCGAAAGATCGGATTCAACAACCGTCCACTCTCCATCCACATGAACAGCTCCAGCTTGTTGGCTGGAACGGTGATGAAATAAGCCGTGTGATCATAGGTGGTGTAGGCGTTCATGCTGCTGCCGCCGTTGGAGGTGTAGATGCGGTCAAATTCATTTTTCACGATGACCTTGGCCTGTTCGGCCTCCAGTTTTTTAAATTCTTCATGCAGTTTTTTCCACCGCGTGGTTTTTTGCTCTGGATCCTGCAGGTCAGTGATCTCTCCGCGCCGCCACAACTCCCGCATTTTGCGCTCTTCCTTCCGCATCAGGTCACGCACTCGTTCCTGTTCATTTATGATCTCCAAGTCTTTCTTGAAATCCTTGGTGCCAATTGTGGGCGTACCTTTGAACATCATGTGCTCAAAAAGATGGGCAATTCCGGTAATACCCGGCCGCTCGTTGGCACTACCCACGCGCGCTACCCACCCCCCCGAAACGCTCGGCGCATCATGGCGCTCCACCAGCAAAACCTTCATACCGTTGGAAAGGAAATGCTCCTTCACCGGCACCTTCTGGGCCTGTAACAGGGTGGGAAACAACAGCAGTGCGATAAGAATTCTCATGGTTCGGCGGGCAGGAGACCACCAAAGTTCTTGAACGTCAACGGACAATGCTGTCAACCGACCCGAGCAAAGACACCGATCAAGACTACTTTTTATCAGGATCAACCACGTCGCGAACGAGCGATTCCATGGATTCGTAGTCAATGTCGCCCTCCTTTTCGAGGTCACGGTACACTTGCTTCTCCAGCGCGCGGAGATGATTAGCATGCATCTCCAACTCGAGACCATTGAGAGTGGGGTTATCCTTTAGCATTTGTGCAATACGCTGATCATTGGCACCGCGCCGATCGAGGATTTTATCATGCAGAATCTCGTAGGTTTCATGGGAGAGTATTCCCTTATTCTCAGCCGACTCCAAGTCATCCACCAAGCAACGAATAGCTTGTCTCCGGGCCAGCGCCATTTCATATTCTGTTTCCTCGAGGGTTTCAGTAATTAGTCCCGACCGTTTCATCAGCCATTCGATCGTGGTCCCCTGCAGGAGAATGGATAGTAACACCACGCCGTAAACAAGATTGATGATGAATTCGCGATTTTCAACGCCACTGGAGGTGGTAGCTAATAGCAACATCGCCAACACCATTGAAAGGCTGCCACGCACGCCCGACCAGGTAATTACCGGCAGCCATGGTTCCTTCAATCGCAGATCCTTACGTCGAACAAGGTTGTGTACGCCATACACTGTCACTGCGCGCACGAGGATCATAATTACAAAAAAGATAAGTATGGGGCCGATATTCCCCACCAACCCACTCAGCTTTATTTCCAGTCCAATGAGGATGAATACAAAGGAGTTGGCAAGGAACGCGGCAAATTCCCAAAACGAAAAAACTGCTTCACGAGTGGTGGGGCTCATCCCTCGCTTGGCACCCACATTGCCAATCATCATCCCACAGACGACCACGGCGATGACACCCGACGCATGCCAGTGCATCGCCAATACGTTGGATCCGTAGGCAGCAATGGCGGTGAGAGCCACCTCAATCAGGTGATCATTCACCTTGCTCGTAAGGTAGGAAATGGCCAACCCAATCCCGAGGCCCACGGCCGTTCCTAACAGGACTTCCCGCATAAAATCAATTAACACGTGCAGGGCCTGCACCGATTCTGCTGTGTCCAGATGAGGAATCGTCAGACCCAAATGGCTGGCCGTGATCTTGATCACAACCCCGAAGATCACAACCGCAATGCCGTCATTGATCAGGCTCTCACCCTCAATGATGATGCCCAAACGCTTGGACACGGAGAATTCCTTGAAGATCGCCACCACCGAAATTGGATCTGTGGCCGCCAACATCGCCGCCACCAAAAGAATAACCTGCCAACTAACAGGGATGCCAATGGCTTGGGTCACCACCATGAACAAGCCTGTGGTTAACAGCATCCCAAAGATCACACCGGGTATTGCCAGAAACAGAATCGAACGTTTGTTTTCCCAGAAAGAATTTAGATCGACGTGAAACGCCGCTTCAAAAAGAAGAATGGGCAGGAAGAGTTGAAGCAGCAATTCCGGCGTGAGCTTGATATCGATGCCCAGGTTGCCCGCCTCACCCGCACCATTGATATAGCTGACGATTAAACCCGCCACCACAAGCACCACCGTGTACGGTAGCTTGAGTCTCCGAGCCAAGAGCGCCATGACACAGGCGACCATCAAAATAGCAACAAAGGAAACTGACATCGTTATAATTTAATGTGCCTAGTCATCTCATGATGTGAAATCTAGATGACATCAGCTGGCGATAGTCTAACAAAATATTGGAAAAGAGCCATCCATTGTTGGATTGAGTCACATGTCATACAGCCCTCCATCGCGAGTATATGCACCCCCGCCCGTAACGTCCCCTTCGTCCGACCCCATGAATTGGTCAAAAACTTCGCCCATGTCTTCCTCGATTTTCGCGGGGTCCTCGCCGGATTCCAGCCGCCGGATGGCATCATTCATTTCCTTGGGCATCATGCCCGCAGGCATGAGGTCCTTCATCTTGCGCATCATATGAGCCATGTGCTTGGGGTTGTTTTCATCGAGGTGCGCCATGTCACGCTCCATCTCCCGCATGACATGTTGCATGCGAGGATCATTAAAATCCGGCATCCCATCAGATGCGTCACCGACGGCCTTTGGCTCGGCCGCACCTTGCAGTGCGGCAAACTGGCTTATCTCCTTGGTCAATCGCCGGTTGCCGCACTGCGGACACACGGGCTTGCGGGTTGGCTTGAGTCGCTTGGATAGAAATTGAAATATCCTCCGGCAAGTCGGGCAAGCGTATTCAAAGATCGGCATGGCTGGAGGCATGTTTTCCAAATGACACGCCTTAATGTCAAGGGGTGTCGATTGACAACAAAAGGATAGTGTGAGTAATTTGCTGTATGGTTCAGAGAGGGATGGCTCCGATTGCATTGACTATGGCACTGTTATCAGGCTGTGGTAGCAAGAAGGATGGGCCTGAATACTATGGCTCCACTCAAATGATCAATGATAAGGGTGTCCTTTACGCCTTGGGCGACACTGAACCTTACACTGGTCCCATCATTGACTATCACCAGAACGGTGTGAAAAGCTACAAAGTCGAGGTTAAGAATGGGATTCCGCAAGGCACCGCGACTGAATGGTACAAAAGCGGTCAAAAGATGACCGAGACTGAGCTGGAGAATGGCCAAGCGACAGGGGCAATCAAAGGCTGGTATCGCAGCGGCAAAAAGGAATATGAGATGCCAATCAAGAACGGTGAGATCGACGGGATCGGCATTGAATATTACGAAACCGGCAGAAAAAAAAGCGAGACCCCTTATGTGAACGGTTCACGCAACGGCCGGGAACTGGGCTATGATGAGTCCGGACACAAACTCTGGGAGGCAGACTGGCGTGATGACCAACTGCACGGCGACTACATCGAGTTTTACGCCAGCGGAAAAACTAACAGCCTCACCTCCTACGTAACTGGTCTTAACAACGGAACTTCCACCGGATGGTATGAGACCGGGGAAAAAGCATGGCAAGCCAAGTGGGCTGCCAAGAAGCCCTTAGGCACTCATTTTGAGTGGTTCCCAAACGGCCAACTGAAGCGCCAGCAATCGTTTGCCAACGGCAAATTGATGATGATTTCCGAGTGGTACGCCAACGGCCAGAAAACCATGGAAGCAACCTACAGTAATGGCAAGCTCACCGCTCAGAGACGATGGGATCCCGAAGGCAAGCTGGTGATTGCATCCGGCACTTCCGCTTTACCGCCGATGACAGAGGAAAAAACCCCGAGCCAGCCCAAGCCGAACCCGAATGCCCCCGGCCGCCGCATGAGGTGGAATGCTGCTCAACTGAGCACGATCTACACAGGCAAACCTTCCACAGTTGTGGAAGCCGCCTTCGGCCTACCAGACACCAAGCGCGGCGACACCTGGGTGTACGGCAACATGACCATCATTGACCCCACCACCCGACGACGCCTCACTACGGCGAATTTTGTGATCCGAAACGGCAAGGTGCTACTGGTGGAGGCGAACTAGCGTGCTACTTCCGCGCGTGCTTCAGGAACCACTCGTAGAGCTTTGGGTTGTCGTAGCTCTTGGTCCAAGAATCATGCCGAGCTTCCCGATACACTGTAAGCTTCGGATTGGGATGCCCAAATTTTTTCAGGTCTGCGATCATTTTCTCGCTTTCAGCCAAGGGCACCACATTATCCCTGCCCCCGTGAAAAGCCCACACGCCAAGGGTACGCATCGCCGCACCATTGACCCCGCTGGCATTGTAAATCTCGATAAAATTGCCACCGCCACAAATCGGCGCAATAGCTGCGAAGCGGTCACATTCCTTGATACCGAGGCTCCACGTGCCGTAGCCACCCATGCTCAGGCCGGTCAAATATTGACGCGCCTTGTCCACGCGATACTTGTCGCACACGTGATCCAAAAGGGCAGTCAGAATGCCAGTGTCCCACACCTTGTCCTTGGGGCACTGGGGTGACACGATAATGAACGGCAGGCCCTTACCTTCCTCCACAAGCTTGGGCGGACCGTGCACCTTCACTCGGTTTAGGTCACTCCCTCGCTCGCCAGCACCGTGCAGGAATAAAATCACCGGCCAGTTGACATCCTTCTTCCTGTTGTAGCCCTCGGGTAAATACAGGAGATAATTAACCTCCAGTTTCTGAACCGAGTTAATCTTGATGGACTCCTGAGTTTGCACGGCAGCAGCGTGAAAGAACGGTCCGGTGATCGCCAACATAAAAGACAGGGTAGTTCGATTCATCGCATAGGGCGTGTTGGCGTCAGGTTTTCCCCTTGGGCTAACGTGCGGGCCGACGAAACAGATAGCCGCCCACTCCCGATTCCACGATTTCCCAACCATTGTTTCCTAGCTCATTGAGAATTTTTGAATGCAGTAACCGCGAACCCACTTTTCCATCTTCAACCTCCTCAAACTTCACCCATTGCTGTTCCAAATAGAGGTAATGCCAGCGGGCACCCTGCGGATTGACTGCCTGCGCCATTCCGAGAATTAACACCACTGCCAACACAGCGCCAATCAGATAAGGTCGAATTTTTTTTATCATCCGCAACGCTACCCAGTGCTGGGACAGAACTCAAGCCAACTTGAGCTTTGGTAAATCCTGCGAGTCGATGAGGCCAACCGGCTCGCGCTGGGCGTTGACGACGATGAGGTCATCAATCTTACGCGTGTTGAAAATCTTGAGTGCCTCCACGGCCAGAGCAGTTTCCTTGAGCATGGTGGGCTTACACGTCATTACCTTGGCAAGGGTCTGGTCGAGTACATCGCCGTCCGTCTGAGCCATGTGCCGACGAAGATCACCATCGGTGAATACACCTACCAACCTACCCGTCTTGCCCACCACACATACGCAACCACTCTTAGCACGAGTCATCACCAGTAAAGCCGATCGCACAGAGTCCGTGCGCTCGGCAATGGCAAGACGCTTGCCAGTACGCATGATGTCGCGCGCGTGAAGCAACAGCGCACGGCCAATGGCGCCGGAGGGATGGTACTTCGCAAAATCTTTTTTCTTGAATCCGCGAGCCTGCAAAAGTGCCATAGCTAACGCGTCCCCGAGGGCGAGCATGGCGGTGGTGCTCGCGGTGGGGGCGAGGTTGAAGGGGCACGCTTCCTTGGGCACATGCGCGTTGAGCACCACGTCACTGAGACGGGCGAGTGCCGACTTGGGCGCGCCGGTGAACGCGATGATTTGCACGGGAAACTTTTTGATAGCACCAATGAGATTGACGAGCTCTTCGGACTCGCCGGAATAACTGAGCGCCAACACAACATCACCGTCATCCAACAGGCCGATGTCGCCATGCAGCGCGTTAGCGGGGTCCAGCAACACGCTGGTGGCCCCGGTGCTGTTGAAGGTGGCGGCCATCTTTTGGCCGATGTTGCCGCTCTTGCCAATGCCCACCACCACGAGCTTGTTCCTCCGCGAAAGTGCCTCGACCAGCGCCTCGATCGCGCAGTTGAACTGCCCATCCAGTTGTGCCCTCACTGCCTTTAGCCCGGCCAACTCAATATCAAGCACCTGTTTTGCCAGCGTGAGGGTTTTTTTAGTTTTACTGGTCACTGTGAAAAGAATGCCAAAGGAAATGGGCGACTCCCAGCCTGAAATCTGTCTACTAAGGTTAGAAGCCGATAGTTAACCCGCATTCGGATACGATCCCAGTATCTTCACGAAGGAACAGGTTTCGCTAAGCTTGCGGATGGCCTTGGCAACCTTGGAGTCTTCGGCGTGGCCATCGACATCAACGAAGAAAATGTATTCCCACGCTTTGCGCTTGCTGGGGCGAGACTCAATCTTGGTCATGTTAAGACGATGGGTCCGGAAAGGTTGCAGGGCGTTGTGCAGAGCCCCGACTTTGTCATTTACTGTGAACATGAGGCTGGTGCGATCGTTGTCAGAAGGAGCGGCGCACTCGCAACCGAGAACAAGGAAGCGAGTAGCGTTGCCGCTGTGATCCTGCACGCCGGCCTCGAGGATATTGAGCTTATATTTTTCGGCGGCGAGCGAGCTGGAGATGGCAGCGGCCGTTTTGCTCTTGCCGGCCAGCTCAGCGGCAGCAGTGGTTGAGGAGCTTCCGATGAACTCCACGCGCGGCATGGTTTCACGCACCCAATTGCGGCACTGGGCGTAAGCCTGCGGGTGAGAATAGAGTTTCTTTACATCCTTAAGCGCGCCCCGGCCGATGAGGCAGTGCTCGATGGGCATGATGATCTGCGCAACAATCTTTAGCGGACTGTCCACGAACATGTCCAGCGTGTGAGTCACGACGCCTTCGGTGGTGTTTTCCACAGGGACCACGCCATACTCGGCGCGGTTTTTTTCCACTTCGGCAAAGACCTCGGCAATGGTTTTCTGCGGCGCGTAGCCGAGGCTGGTACCAAAACGGCGCACTGCGGCCTGATGAGTATAGGTGGCCTCTGGGCCAAGGA
This sequence comes from Limisphaerales bacterium, assembly GCA_965659445.1. Taxonomy (GTDB): domain Bacteria; phylum Verrucomicrobiota; class Verrucomicrobiia; order Limisphaerales; family UBA1100; genus UBA1100. The sequence goes on from CBFHWX010000021.1 coordinate 21,216, forward strand.
AGGCGATGGTGAAGGTTTTTTGTAGCGCGATGGAACTACTCATCACCTCGCGGTAAATGTGCCCGAGGGATTCGTCCGAGATGGGGCCGGTATTTAGTTTACGGAGGCGTCGAAGGAGAGCTTGCTCACGGTCGGGCTGGTAGGTGGCCTTGCCGGAAGCAAGCTTTGACTTGCCAATTCCGAGCACGTGCTTGGTCCGCCGATTGAGCAGCTTCACAATTTGGGCATCGAGCTTGTCAATCGCCGCGCGATGTTTCTGCATGTTCATGAGGTTTGCGAAGCCTTCTCCACCACTTCATTCTCATTGTCATCCTCTTTCTCGACGATGTCGGTGGCTAGTTCGCCAGCATCACTTTCCTTTGTCCGGGTGACCTCTTCCAATGACATCTGCTCAATCGCTTCTTCATTGTCATCGTCGGTTGTCACGGGCACCCCAGGCCGGGTGATAGGCACTTGGCGCAATTCCTCGGCATCGGGCAGTTCTTGTAGTCCTCGCAACCCGAAATATTCGAGGAACATCTGGGTGGTGCCGTAGGTCTGCGGACGACCGGGCGCATCGGCGCGGCCCACCACCTCAACCAATTCACGCTCGGACAAAGTGCCAATCACACCATCAACGGATACTCCACGGATTTCCTCCATCTGCGCGCGGGTGACTGGCTGGCGATAGGCAATAATGGCGAGCGTCTCGAGCGCAGGCTTAGAAAGTCGCGTGGGGCGGTTCTTCACACCCACCAGCGCCCGAACCCAAGGTGCGTATTCAGACTGTGTCACGAATTGCCATGCACCCGCCACACACACTAGGCGAAAGCTGCGACCAAGAGTTTCAACTTCTTCGGCCAAAACTTCCAGCGCGGCAGTGATGGGCTTGGCTTTCACTTGGGCAAACTCTCTGGCTTCATCTTCACCGGATTCGTCGGCCTGCTTCAGGATATCCTGCAGTTCCTTGGCGCTCAGCGGTTTTTGCGATGAAAACAGGATCGCCTCGAGAATGTCCTTCAGTTTCATGAGTCAATCAGTGACCGGTTCAGTGTTCTCTGCCCATGGCGTGGAGGCTTCAAGGCAGTCATCACCCTCTCCCTCGCTAATCATGATTTCGCCGAAGGCGTCGGCCTGTGTAATGATAATCTGTCGCAGGCGGATCATCTCCAGCATTGCCAGAAAAGTTGCCACAACCTCATTGCGACTGGCAGCGACGGCAAAGAGTTCGATGAATTTGAAGGGTTTCCCCGCAGCAATGCGTTTGTGAATGGTGGCAATTTTCTCGGGAACGGTGAATTGTTCGCCATATATTTCGCTGTCAACGCCGGTGCGTAATTCCACACGCTTGATCACATCGTTCACCGCGTTGATCAGGTCGAAGATGTTCACCTCCACACGTGGACCGCGATCCTCAGGCATTTCAAACGCCTGCTTCGACGGCAGCCGCGGGTAAACATTCTCCTGCTGGTGCTCCAGCGTCCCCAGATTGTCGGCAGCGTCTTTGAATTTCTTATATTCCACCAGCTTACGAATTAATTCCCAGCGCGGATCCTCGTTTTCATCATTGTCATCCCCCTGAACCTGTTGCTCCACCGGCAGCAGCTCCTTGCTCTTGATATACATCAGAGTGCTGGCCATCACCAAAAATTCGCCGGCAATCTCGATGTCAAATTCGCGCATCAGGTCCACATACTCGATGAATTCCCGTGCGAGCTTCGTGAGGTTCACTTCATAAATGTCCACTTCCTCCTTCTTCACCAAATAAAGAAGCAGGTCCATCGGTCCCTCGAAGACCTCGAATTTAACTTTATAATCCGCCATGAAAAGCAGCTCAAAACATAGGCTGCATCATGTGAAATGGCAAACCGAAGGTGTTCACAGTAGACGCCATGTCCTTTGCACGCCACACTCCCTCATGCACGTCATAACCGATGAACGCTGCCTTGCCTACTCGCAGCCCGGCCATCCCGAGCGGCCACAGCGTGTGGCTGGCACATTGGCGCTGTTGCGCGAGCAGCGGGAAATCAAAATCACGTGGGAGAAACCCCTTGCTGTGAAAGATGACACTATCGTCCGCGCCCATGAGCTGGCACATATCCATCTCGTAGAAAATCCACTGGGACCGTTGGATGGTGACACACCCGACTACCCGAATATCGAAGCCCATGCGCGCCGCGCCATCGGCGGCGCCCTGCGTGCACTGGATCTCGCCCGTGCCGGCAAACCCAATTTCTCCCTTTTGCGCCCGCCGGGTCATCATGCCACAAAAGAACGGGCCATGGGTTTTTGCTACTTCAACAACATCGCCATCACCACCCTCGCCGCGCGTGCGGCTGGCCTCAAGAAAGTGGCTGTGTTTGATTTCGACGTGCACCACGGTAACGGCACCGAGGACATCCTTCGCAAGGTCGAAGGCACCGCGTTCTTCTCCATCCACCAACACCCCGCCTACCCAGGCACCGGCACCAAGAGTTTAGACAACTGTCACAACTATCCCGTGCCTCCCGACAGCCCTAACGCCTCTTGGCGCAAGGCCGCCTCTCAGGCACTAAAGGAATTGAAACAGTTTGGACCCGACCTCATCTGTGTCTCAGCTGGCTTCGACGCCTATAAACGTGACCCTCTCTGCCAGCAAAAACTCGAGATCGAGGATTTCACATGGATCGCACAACAACTCCGCCAACTTGAAAAACCCCAAGCCAATCTCCTTGAGGGTGGATACAGCAACGATCTGCCTAAGCTGATTTTTGCTTATTTGAAAGGCCTCTTGAAATGAAGACTATAAGCACTCTCTACTCACCATACTTTGCCCCCCACTGGCGATAATCGCTAGGAGACTCAAAGGCTCCACACCAAACCCCTAATCTTCAATCTTGTGCAGCACAGGCGAACGCCAAGTTTGCAGGCTACGATAGTATCCGGGTAAGCTTACTGGTTTTTGACGGTGACTTACGATTTGTTGCAGTTCGCGATTGGAGGCCTCAAGAGCGAGGTCCAAGAGTAACTTCTGGGACTTCTGCTCAAAAACACCTAGATCAACTGTTGCATCCTTATTTTCCATTGCGATTCGTGACTCAGCAGGGTTTGTGCCAAGAATCGATGAAAATTATTTTTTACCGCCACTATTATAACCACGAATTCTAAGCCCTTTGATTGCAGTTATTTAGTCTATTTGAACAAAAGACACATAACTCAACAATAACAAAAAAGCGGACTCTTGGAGCCCGCTTGGTGGGTAATTAGTTCCGGTTTAGAAAGCTCATCGCTTGGGTCGGACGAGAATGACCTTGTTGTTGGTGTCCTCAACCTCGATGGATTCGGTGGTGACATCTTCCACCTCGGTAAGGGCCTGGTGGACGACCCGCCGATCATAGGCATTCATAGGCGCCAGCTCCACCACCTCGCCCCAGCGACGGGTTTTCTCTGCAGCTTCCTTGGCAGTTTTTACAAGGTTTTCCGTATTTTCGGTGCGATAGTTGCCAACATCTACGGTGACCTTTGGGGCTTCTTTGTCCTGCACGATGAGCAGGCGGTTGGTGAGGTATTGCAAGTCACTCAGGGTACGACCTTGTCGGCCGATAAGCCGGCCGGGATCGTCCTCAGTTTTCACATTGAGCAGGCTACCGGTTTCCATTTCGGTTTCCTCAATGGTTGCCTCAAAGCCCAAACGAGTGAGCAGATTTTCAAGGATGTTCTTGGGTAGGGTTGACATGGTCATAATCGTTAGGTTTTACGTTTTCGTTTTTTCGCGGGTGGGATGACCTCCACCGCGTTGTTTTCTTCCGGCTCTATCTTGGTCATCTTGGTCTGCACAATGCCTAAAATGTTGGATACGGTCCAGTATAGGCAAAGGCCGGCGGAGGCAAAGTAAAAGAAAAAGACAAACATCAGCGGCATGTATTTCATCATGGCCTGCTGTGTGGGATCCATCCCAGGTGAAGGCGGCTGGAGGCGCATTTGCAGAAACATCGTGCCGGTCATAAGCAGCGGCAGAATGTTGATCGGAACGCCAAGGCTCTCGGCAAATAAATTTTCAGGTGAGGAAAGATCATTCACCCACAAAAATTCTGCACCGCGCAACTCAATCGCTGTACGAAGCATGGTGAAAAATCCAAAAAAGATAGGAAGCTGGATGACCATGGGCAGGCAACCGCCCATTTGGCTGAGTGGATTGACCCCATATTTCTTGTAGGTCTCCATCATCTTCATATTCATCTTCTGATAGTCATCCTTGTAGCGCTCGCGGATGTCCTTCACCTCGGGCATCATCTTGGCATTCACCGCTGCCATCTTTTTCATGGCGCGCGTGCTGCGAGCGGTAATGGGCCAGAAGATTAGTTTGATGCAGAACGTGATGGCAATGATCGACATAGCATAGCTCAAGCCCATGCCATGAAACCATTTCATGATGCGCAATAACCCCTCGGCCACCCAGCCGAACCAGCCGCCGAAGTCCATGATCAGCTCAAATCGATTATCTCTTTCTCTTCCAATCTGCGCCAAGCGATCGTACTCGCGAGGACCGGTATAGAGGGTATACTTAAAGGTTTTGGGATACTCTCCGGGAGCCATCGAGGGCACGCGCACTTTCAGCGCGGTTTCATAGGCCATTTGATTATTGGTGACCTTGGTATCGAGCTTATCGGCTTCTTCGAGCGTCAACTCCTTCAATCGAAACTCGTTGATGTTTACTGCCCCGCCTTGTTCCGCGGGTATGAGGGCCTGGATAAAAAACCGGCTATATGCCCCCACCCATTTCACATTTCCTGATCCTCCCTGATAGTTATTGCGTGGGTTTCCTCCAGGGATACACATGCAACCCAAAGGTTTGTTGTCAAAGTAGCCCGGCCCAACGGATTCCTCTTCATCGCCATTATACCACATTGTCCCATAGCTCATGCCCATCATGTGGGATTTGCTGAGCGGTTCCTGTGCTGTACCGGAAACCAGAAAAAAATCCGCCTCACCAAGATTACTCTCGGAGTTGTTGCTTACCAATATTTCAACATCGAGCTGATACGCTAACCCAATCGTATAAACCTTTCGCACCAACCGCGACCCGCCTTTGGGAGACGGCAAACTGACCTCCAAGGTCACGCTCTTGCCGGTTTGTGATACAATCGTGTGTGGTGCACTGGTGGTATTATATGGCCGCTTGCCCAAGGGTCCCTTATCAACTTGCGCATCAGCCGGCTGAAAAGCCAATAGCGGCATGCACCCGCGATCCAGATTCATCTCCTCCATGCCGACCTCAGCTATCTCTTTGCCGGCTTCCTTCGGGAATGTTTTCAACTCAACTCTCTTGATGCCACCTCCATACGTGGTAAAGGTGTAACGAACAAAATCGTTCTGAAGTAACACGGTCTTTTCAGGTGCAGACGGCGACACCGGCACAGCATTAATGCTAGGTGTTTGCGGCACGGTGTTGGTTTGTGTTGTGGGCACATTGGTTGAGGAACCGATTACCGGCTGTGGCGAAGTACCCCGCTTTGAACTATTAGTGTCGCTCCGTGGTGAAACTGATCGCTTGGGTGCAAATTTATTCTGCAAAATAGGTGCACCAATAAGAAGCAACACCGACACGACGAGGATGAGTTTGCCAGTGCGATCCATTATGAAATCTTCTGTTTTATCTCCGGCACCGGATCATGGCCGCATCCGCCCCAAGGATGACAGCGAGAGAGGCGCTTCATAGTAAGCCAACTGCCACGGAAAGCCCCGTGGTTTTTCACGGCCTCCATGGCGTACTGCGAGCAACTGGGCTCAAAGCGGCAGATGGTCCCACCGGCCAATGCAGTGAGCAGAGGCGAAATGGCCCAGCGGTAAAACCGCAGGAGAGCAAGCAGGATATGTTGTAGGAGATCCAAGTTAAACAATTAGTTTCGCATCATGCATCAAAGCTAAATAATTCTTCTCCACGGAGGCGTATTTGCAGCCGACCAGTGACCTCCGCGCGATCATGACCATTTCCACTGGTTGTCGCAATGCATGCTGATGCACCCGGAAACATTCGCGCAACAAACGACGGCAGCGGTTGCGAACAACAGCGTTGCCAAGTTTGCGGGTAGTGATCACAGCGAATCGGGATTGTGAGCCTGCGGATAGTTCCAGCCAATTGATAACGAGGCAGCCATGGGCCAATCGACGACCCTGCCGCTTGAGTCGCGCAAAGTCGCTTCCTTGTCGGATGCGCATCGCGCGGGTCAGCCTCAGCCGAGCCGGCGCCTCAGGAATCATCACTAAACGGGCGTCAGACGAACCCGACCTTTTTGCCTGCGGCGTTTGAGGATGGCTCGGCCGCCCTTGGTGGCCATGCGCGAGCGGAACCCGTGACGACGAGACCGCTTGAGATTCGATGGTTGAAATGTGCGTTTCATGAAATCAGCCTAAATTCGGTAAAAAAATGTGATTTCCCCCAGATTCCGTGCGGGGAACGGCGGAGCATGCCAGACATAAAAGCGAGTGTCAATGGGTGATTCACTCGACCACATCCGCCACGAGATCTGGCAATTCGGGTGGTTCAGTCGAAATTTCAATGGCTTCTGAAAGTCGATCGAACGCTGTGGCCGCACTCTCCTCTGTCATCGCATGCACACGCCCTAACACTTCGCCCGCTCGCACTGCCGAACCGTGCCGACACAGTTGATCCACCCCTACCTCCGGCTGGATGACCGAGTTCTGATCCAATCGGCCGCCGCCCAAGTCGCGAACCAACTCACCTATGATCCGCGCATCGCATTGCCTCACAAAGCCGACGGTGGGCGAAACAAACTCCTTGACCAAAGGCGCGGTGGAATTCTTTTTCAACATCGCTGCAAACTCGTCCAGATCCGTACCTTGCGCGGTCAGCAATTCGTCAAACTTATGTCGCGGCCGACCGCTGGCCAATTCTTCCCGTGCGCGCTCCGCATCGCCGCCAGGGAGATGGGTGGCGCAGGCGATAACGAGTTCCTCGAGGTCCGCCGGACCGTTGCCCTCGAGACAGGCAACAGCTTCTCGCACCTCGAGCCAATTGCCAGCAGCGCGGCCAATGGGGGCGTCCATACTAGTGAGCAATGCAGTGGTCTTCACATCACACTCGCCAGCAAGATTCACGATCGATTGCGCCAAAACGCGCGCTTTATCGGCGTTTGCCATAAACGCTGCCGTGCCAAATTTCACATCCATCACCAGCCCATCAAGATTCTCCGCAAATTTTTTTGAAAGGATACTCGCAGTGATAAGTGGAATCGAAGGCACCGTCCCAGTGACATCGCGCAGTGCGTAAAGGCGTTTGTCGGCCGGAGCGATCTCGGCAGTTTGCCCGCCCATCGCCACGCCAATCTCCTGCACCTGCGAAACAATTTTTTCCGCAGTGAGCTGGGTGTTGAAGCCGGGAATACTTTCGAGCTTGTCGAGTGTGCCCCCCGTGATTCCGAGACCACGCCCGGAGATCATCGGCACGCGATAACCAAGGCAGGCCAGTAGTGGCGCCAGCACCAGCGAGACTTTGTCACCCACACCGCCGGTGGAATGTTTATCGACGATGGGTCGATCGTCTTTTGGAAATTGCAGTACCTCGCCGGAATCACGCATGGCCAGCGTGAGGGCGCACGTCTCCTTCACGCTCATGCCCTTAAAATTTACGGCCATGAGAAATGCCGCCATCTGGTAGTCAGGTATAGCGCCAGTAGAAAATGCGGCCACCGCCTCCGCGATGAGCTCAGGCGACAACTCTGAGCCGTCGCGTTTTTGCTCAATAAGGTTTAGAAAGTTCATCCGCGCTACCGTAGCGGGTCAGGCAACCCGAGCAGCGTAACCGGTGAACTTCGTGGCGGCAATGGTGGCGTTGTGGCCACCGAATCCAAAGGAGTTGTTGAGTGCGGCGCTAATCTCCATTTCGCGTGCCTCGTTGGGCACGTAATCAAGGTCACATTCCGGATCGGGATTCTCGTAATTGATCGTGGGTGGCGCGATGCCGGTTTGCAGCGCTTTGGCCGTGAGGATCATTTCCACCGCACCGGCCGCTCCGAGCATGTGTCCGGTGGCGCCCTTGGTGGAATTGACAGCGATCTGATCGGCATGATCCTTGAAAACGGAGCGGATGGCCTTGGTCTCGCAGATGTCGCCCTGCGGCGTGCTGGTACCGTGGGCGTTGATGTAATCGATGTTGTCGTTATCCAGTCCACCGCTGCGCAGAGCCATTTTCATGCAGCGCGCAGCCCCTTCACCTTCTGGCTCTGGAGCGGTAAGGTGATTCGCATCGGCGGTGTTGCCGTAGCCGACTATCTCACAATAAATTTTACCTCCACGCATGATCGCGTGATCCATCTCCTCCAAAACCAATACGCCGGCGCCCTCGCCCATCACGAAACCATCGCGGCCGATGTCAAAGGGCCGCGAGGCGTGTTGAGGGTCATCATTGCGCGTGCTCATGGCTCTCATGGCGGCAAAGCCGGACATGCTCATGGGCACGACAGCTGCCTCTGCTCCTCCGGCAAAAATGGCTTTGGCATCGCCCATTTTAATCGTCCGCCACGCCTCGCCAAGCGCATGGGTGCTGGTGGCACAGGCGCTGCAGGTGGCCACGTTGGGGCCACGCAGTCCGTAGTAAATTGAAAACACACCCGAAGCCATGTTCAAGATGAGCATCGGGATCATGAAAGGCGACACCTTGCCCGGACCGCGTTCACTCAGAATGGTATGCTGTTTTTCGGTGGTCCCAAGGCCGCCGATGCCGCTACCGATGAAGCATCCAATTTGGTCGCGATCCAGTTCCTCAAGATTCATTGCTGAATCCTCAAGCGCTCTCCACGCGGCGTACACGCCCATCTGGGTAAAACGATCTGCGCGGCGTACTTCTTTGGGGTTCGGGAAGGCAGGCGTCGGGTCGAAGTCCTTAATCTCCGCAGCTATCTGGCAGGCATAGTCACTAACATCAAACGATGTCACGCGGTCGATCCCGCATTGGCCCTTGGAGACATTCTGCCAGAAGGTCTCCACCTCCGTGCCCAGCGCAGAGGCGACACCCATACCGGTGACTACTACCCGTATGCCTGTTTCGTTCGACATAAAAAAAGGCAGCCGAACCCGATTGGCCAGCTGCCCAAAGGCGGTGGACCGAGTTAGTTTTGGGATTCCTCGATAAACCGGATCACGTCGCCCACAGAGACCAGCTTCTCCGCACTCTCATCCGGAATCTCGTTGCCAAACTCCTCCTCCAGCGCCATCACCAGCTCCACCGTGTCCAGCGAATCTGCACCGAGGTCCTCGATAAACTTGGCCTCAGGGGTAATCTGCTCCGGCTTCACACCCAGTTGCTCCACAACGATCTCTCTAATCCGATCTTCAATACTCTTTTCTTCTGACATATTTATTGTTGCTCCTTAAATTCGCGTTGCTTGTCAGCCAATTTTGCTCAAGCGTCAAGCTCCGAGTCAGTCTTATTTATTCACAAAAAAACTGAACCTCCAAAACCTCCGTTACATCACCATTCCTCCATCTACCGTAAGCACCTGCCCGGTGACATACCTCGCGCACGGGCTCGCCAAATACAACGCTGCGGCAGCGATATCCCCTACCGCTCCAAACTCGCCCATCGGGATGTTGTCCTTAATTGCGTCTTTCACCTTGTCGCTCAGCTCATCAGTCATGTCCGTAGCAATGAATCCGGGAGCGATGGCGTTTACCGTCACTCCGCTTTTAGCTAACTCCTTGGCACAGCTTTTGGTGAAACCAATCAATCCCGCCTTGCTGGCCGCATAATTGGCTTGGCCCGCGTTGCCCGTCAGCCCCACCACTGAAGCAATATTGATGATGCGCGCATTCTCTGCCTTTCGCAGTGGGCGCGTGAAAGCCTTTGTCATTGTAAATGCGCCCTTGAGATTCGTATCCAGCACCGTATCCCAATCCTCCTCGCTCATGCGCATCAGCAACCCATCGCGGGTCACTCCGGCATTGTTGACTAAAATATTTACACCACCAGTGTCCTCCAAAATTTTTGCCACGGCCGATTCCACAGCCATCGTGTCCCCCACGTCCACCGCTACTGCCCAACTCTTGCGACCCAACGCCGCGACTTCTTCAGTTACTGTCTGTGAGTTTGCTTCCGTGCGGGAAACACACACGATATCCGCGCCTACTTCAGCCAGCTTGAGCGCAATGGCACGCCCGATACCACGGCCTGCGCCGGTGACCACAGCAACTTGATTTTCCAGAATCATCGTGATGAAGGGTGAGTAGTCTTAATTGGCCAAGGCTGCAACCGTTTTTTCGAGGCTTTCGACATCAGACACGTGCAGCACCACTGTCTCGCGGTTAATGCGACGCATAAATCCGGTCAGAGCATTACCCGGGCCCAGTTCAATAAAGCGTGTGAAGCCTTCATCCAAAAGATGCCGGATGGACGCCTCCCATCGCACCGGGGAGGTCACCTGTTCCACGAGGCGATTGAGGATT
>CBFHWX010000022.1:0-30979 GCA_965659445.1 Limisphaerales bacterium
CGGCTTATCTTAACCCGAAAGGGTTAAACTCAAATAAAGCCGGCAAACGTTCGCAGGTTAAGACACAAGTTCATGCAAGGTTTTCAGGGAATCATGGCTCGCCATGATCACCGCTGATCCATTGAAATTTATGGTGGCTATAAAGAAGTGGCCCGACCCGATCTCATCCCGAACTCGGCCGTCAAACGCTTCATTGCCGATGGTAGCATTTGTATAGCTTATGCGAGAGTAGGTTGCCGCCAATATTTTTTGTCAGACCGGAGTTCTTACTCCGGTTTTTTTTGTGTCCTAATCGGAAATCAAATCATCCATTCGAGTGGGGAGAAGTTGAAGACGGGTTCGGCCAATGTCAATCAAGTCGCTGAATTTCACCTGACTCTTAGGTTTTTTCAATCCATTGACAGCAACGCCCAGCGTGCTGCCCAAGTCTTCAATCCAATATTTTCCATGATCAAGCCAAAGCTTTGCGTGCCGGCGGGAAACAGACTTGTCTGGTGAGAGATCTAGGTCCGGTATGTTCTTGGTACTCTTTCGACCGATTAGAATCTCATCGCTGTGAATTGCCACTGAGCGAGTAACTCCATCATATGTCACTACAATATCCATCGAATCCTGTGGTGAGATTATATTGAAACTGAAAGTGCTTCGGCAAGAATCATTCGCGAAGACTTGACCCTGCGCTCGCACGGTGATTAAACCAGCGCCCAGATGGAGAAGGGAACAGTCTATCTCGTTGGTGCCGGCCCTGGTGATGTAGGGCTGCTCACTGTGCGTGGGGCCGAGTTGCTTGGCCGTGCGAATGTCGTGGTTTATGACGCTCTCTGCAATCCATCCTTGCTAAAACACGTTTCGTCCAAAGCAGAGATTATCTTCGGTGGCAAACGTGCTGCAGCTCATGCTATTCCGCAGGATCAACTCAATAAATTGCTTGTCGACAAGGCGCGTGAAGGCAAAACAGTCGTCCGCCTAAAAGGCGGTGATCCGTTTGTATTTGGTCGAGGGGGTGAAGAAGCCGAAGAATTAATGGATGCTGGTATTCCGTTTGAGGTTATTCCCGGCATCTCTTCGGCGATCGCTGCTCCGGCGTATGACGGAATCCCTGTGACTCATCGTGACCATTGTTCGAGTTACACGGTTATCACCGGTCATGAGCAGCCGGAGAAAGGCGATCAAAGTGCCATAGATTGGCAACGTTTAGCAGATGATCCTGGAACAAAAATCATATTAATGGGAGTGGATCGGATTCGCTCCATCGCTGATCGGTTGATGGAAAATGGTCTCGCTGGTGATACGCAGGTAGGGATGGTACGCTGGGGGACAACTTGCCGTCAGCAGACCTTGTGTGGTCAACTCGACAACATCGCCGACTTGGTGAGTAGAAATAATTATCAACCGCCAGCAGTAACGATCATTGGCAGTGTCGTGGGTCTTCGTAAGAAGCTCAATTGGTTTGAGAAATTGCCGCTTTTCGGTCAACGCGTCGTGGTAACTCGAACTCGGCAACAGGCAAGCGTGCTTTCAAGTCAGTTGACAGAACTTGGGGCGGAGGTGCTGGAGATTCCCACCATTAGGATTGAGGGTCCCGACGATAAGATCACGCTAAAGGACGGCCTCCTCGGTTTAGGGTCATACCAGTGGCTCATCTTTACCAGTCCAAACGGGGTGGAACGATTCTTTGATTATTTTTTTAAGGCTTTTGATGATATCAGGGATATCGGTGGATGCCGAATTGCTGCCGTTGGACCAGCAACAGCGGCCAAGCTTAAGGATCTGCATTTAAATATTGACCTAATACCTGATGATTATACCGCCGCAGGTGTAGCCAAGGCTTTTCGGAAAAGTGATGATTATACAATTGAGAATGAGAATGTGGCCTTATTTCGAGCTCAAGTCGCAAATCCTGAGCTTCCCCAAGCCCTGAAGAAATTGGGAGCAATTGTTGACGACATTCCAATCTATAAAACTGTGCCTGAAACGGAAGACGTTACTGGTGTGGTGTCGATCATGGAGGAATCGGGAGCCGATTGGATTACGTTTACAAGCAGTTCGACAGTCGAGAATTTCAATGCTCGCTTCGGAATCGTTCAATCGCTAGAACAACATGGAATGAAGCCGGTTAGCATTGGCCCGGAGACTTCAAAAGCCCTACGTGACTTGGGCGTAGAACCTGCGATTGAGGCCAGCACGCACACCATATCTGGAGTGGTGGCCGCGTTGAGGGAAGTGGCAGAGTGTTAGTTGCAGAAACGTTTTAACAAAACTTCAAATTCAATTTTTTGTATCCGCTGCAATAATTTGTATTCTTCAGAACCCGAGTCCGCTTGACTCACTGAATCAATCATTGCAAAAGGATCCCAATTATTTTCAACGAGCTGAGAACAACTCGTGTCGATTGAAATACTTTTGACACGATCAAAAATTTCTAGAAATGCACTATGCGCACCCACCCGGTTGAACCAGTATTTGGCATTGGAATAATCGGGCTCTCGACGGTGCATGATTGCGTGTAAGAAACTGCCGTCGCTACTGTTGATATCTTGAGAAATGATATGAGATTCATCCAGATAATCATGCCAGAGCAAGGCGGCACTTCTCATTAAATCTGCATTATTACCCCTGAGATCCGATTGTGAAACTGCCGACTCCAAATTATTTTTCAGTTCGCTTAAGGGTAAGGCCTCGGCTCGTTTTTTGGGCCCAAGGCTAGGCAGGGATGGGGTGTTGAAAATTGCATGAAATTGTTGAGGAAGGTCAAAGGCCATAGAATCATATCGTAAATAATTGCCAGAGTGTCAGCCTGTTGCTTGTTTGACAGCCTCGCGGTAGAACGAATGCAGTTTGCTGATCAAAGGTGAGATGGTGATCGGCCTGTCGTCAACCTGAGTGACCGGTTGGATTTCGCGTACGCTGTTTGTGAGGAATATGCTTTCGCTATCACCCAGCACAGCTGGGTTGATGTTCTTCTGCGTGGCGGGCAAGTTCATTGCGTTCGCCAATTCTAGAATCATGCCGCGAGTAATTCCGGACAGGCAGCCACTGCTTACGGGTGGAGTAAATAGCGCTCCATCCTTGATCCAAAACACATTGCTTCCACTTGCTTCGGTGATGTTCCCATTGCTGTTGGTGAGCAGGGCGTCGTTCATACCGGACCTCTCTGCCTCTCTAAGTGCAACAATGTTGGCAAGTTTGTTGGTTGTTTTTAATGTGGAAAACGGGTCATGATCACTTAGGATTTGAATTGAAGTGGCCAGCTTCACAGGTAGTACATTATTGGGATCAATATTTGGGGCTTCATGCAGGGAAATTAGGACGGTTGGGTCGTAGTTGCCGGTGGTGCTGTACCCACGCTTACCAGGACCTCGAGTGGCTTGGATTCGGAGCACGCCATCGGTAATTTTATTTATTCCGATTAATTCACTAGTGAATTTGAGGTATTCGGTGAAAGAATATCTTTCCCCGATAAACAATGATCCTAACCCATGGCTCAGGCGTCCAAGGTGACGGTCGAGCAGAAACGGTTTTCCATTATAAATACGTAGTGTTTCAAAGACACCATCGCCATAGAGAAAGCCACGATCAAAAACAGAAATATTTGCTTCTTCTTCCTCAATAAAATTGCCGTTGAGAAAAACCTTCATCTTATGCAAGCCACTCGGGAATTACACGCCCGGCTACATCGGTGAGCCTAAAGTCGCGTCCTTGGAAACGATAGGTCAGCTTTTTATGATCCAAACCAAAACAGTGCAGCATTGTGGCGTGTAAATCATTCGGATGCACCGGATTCTCTTTAATGCTCCATCCGATCTCGTCCGTCTGGCCGTAAATTTTTCCACCCTTAATCCCTCCTCCTGCCATTACCATGGAATAACAGAAGGGATGATGGTCACGGCCGGTGTTGGCGTTACGACCACCACGATTTTCACCCAGCGGTGTTCGCCCAAATTCCGAGGCCCATTGCACCATAGTGCTATCCAGCATGCCACGTTGTTTTAGATCCTTGATCAGAGCAGCTATTGGCTGATCTACCGCTCCAGCGTTGTATTTCAGTTCAGGATCGAGATTGCTATGATGATCCCACGAAGCATAGATTATGTTTATGTACCGGACCCCCCGTTCAACCATGCGCCGTGCGAGCAGGCAGTTCCGCGCAAAATCTTGATAGGTGTTGCCGGACTTGCCTCGGCCACCGCCGCCGGGTTCCTTGCGGGTCACCCCGTACATCTCCAGCGTGCGGTCATTTTCTTTGGCCAGATCAATCAATTCAGGCGCTGCAGTTTGCATGCGACTCGCCAACTCGTAGGTTGCAATTCTACTGGCAATTTCCGGGTCATGAATTTTCTCGAATCGACCATTGTTTATAGTTCGCAGTGTGTCCAGTCCAGCGCGCTGTAATTCCGGAGGAATGCCCTTTGGGTTTTGCAAATTTAAAACCGGTTCACCTTGGTTGCGGAACAACACGCCCGCATAGGTTGAGGGGAGAAAGCCACTTTGCCATAGCGTGGCTCCGCCACTGGATCCGCGTCCAGCTGTGAGCACTACGTACCCCGGAAGGTTTTTAGATTCGCTACCCAAACCATATGTGATCCAGGAGCCTGCTGTAGGCATGCCAAAACGTGACACACCAGTTTGCATCAAGAGCTGGCCGGGATGGTGGTTGAATTCATCCGAATGCATCGAGCGTACCATCAGGAGGTCATCCGCCACGGATCCAAGGTGCGGCAGATAATCACTGAAATCCATTCCGCACTGTCCGTATTTCTTGAAGGTGCGTTTGCTGGCCATAAGCGTGGCAGATCCGGGCTGGATGAAGGCAAAGCGGGCCTTGTCCAGAATTTCCTTCGGCAATTTTTCCCCGGAGCGTTTATTGAGTACTGGCTTGGGATCAAAAAGGTCTAAATGTGACGGTGCTCCGGCCATGAAAATGGTGATGCACGCCTTCGCTTTGGGTTTGAAGTGCGGCTTGCGTGATGCCATCGGGTTGGTGAATTCTTTGGCCAACAAACCTTCCTCAGCAAGGAGTGAAGACAAGGCCACCCCGCCTAGTCCGCTGGCGCTGGTTGCCAGAAAATCACGCCTCGTTTGCTGGATTTTGGATTCTACTGGATGCATGTTATTCCCGGGTTAAAAATTCATCCATGTTGAGCATAATACGCGCAACGGCAGACCAAGCGCTTGCTTGGGTGCTTCCGTTGTAGGCATTAGCTTCCGTTGTGTTTGCGGCGTAAAACTGCTTCGCTCGTTGGAGCAGTTTTCTAAATGCGGCTTCCTCATTGGGCTTGGAATGCCGAGTTACGCAAATTCGGAAACCGTGGCGGATGCGTTCAGTGTCAGTAGAACGTTCAGCCATCATACGCTTTGCCAGAGCCTTGGCCGCTTCGTCATAGGTTAAGTTATTCAATGTCGTTAAGGCAGCCAGAGGCGTGTTAGAAATATTGCGTTTGACACAGGTGACATTACTGTCCGGGCAATCGAAGGTGATAAGGTTTGGATGGGGTGAAGTGCGCTTAAAGAAGGTGTATAATCCGCGTCGATAACGGTCCTCGCCCTTACTCGTGTTCCACTTGAAATTGTTGGCGTAGCTCAAAGCGGCAACCCCAAGGGGTAGGGGGGGGAACACGCTTGGCCCGCCAACCTTTCGGGAAAGCAACCCGCCGGTGTCCAAGGCAAGGTCTCGAATAATTTCAGCTTCCACCCGGAAACGATTTTGGCGGTGCAGTAGTTGGTTATTGGGGTCGATGTCCGTATATTCGGGGCGATGAATGGAAGATTGTTGATATGTAGCACTATTAACAATGAGTCGAATAATATCTTTTCGGCTCCACTTTTTGCGGACCAATTCAGTAGCCAAACATTCGAGTAGTAGGGGATGTGTCGGCGCATCGCCGCGCGCGCCAAAATCATTCATAGTGCGAACCAGCCCATTACCAAAAAGTTTTGCCCAGATATGGTTAACGGTGACGCGCGGCACAAGTTGGTTCTTGCCGTCAACCAGCCAACGCGCGAGGTCGAGACGATCGCCCGGGCCACGGTGTTTGATATCGGGTAGCGTGGAGGGCATTCCGGCGGTGACTTTATCCTTGGGTTGCTTGAATTCTCCACGATGTAACAAATGTGTGGTGCGTGGATTGTTGGTGCGTTGCCCGATCACCCGGACGCTCATTACCGGCGGCTTGGGTTCGGGGTTTTCCAGTTCCAACTGCAACCGTTTCGCATCCGAGTCGGCCTCAACAAAATGGTTTAGTAAGGTGTCATGCTGCTTTTGATCGCGCTTCGCAGAAGCTACTGCAAGGATTTTGACAACAGGATCGGGAATACCATCGCCAGGTGGTCGCCCCGTGCGAGCACTGATGCGAAACCGTCCAATGGAGTGTTGCGAGCCATATTGCTGGTCCAGAACCACCTGTAGTCGAGTGGTGTCTTTTTGGAGGATCGTCTTGGAAAAAGAGATTACCAGTTGGTGGGGTTTCCCGTATTCATCGCCAACTGCCCAGCCAGTGCCCTTGCTGCCTTCGCCAATCTTGCCATCAATTGCGTTCTTGGCTTGCCAGTTTTTTTGCGAGTAATTCGCTTTTGCTGATTGCAACGCGACGCGGTCTCGTTTGGTATCGATTTTCGGCTGGTTCGTCGCATAAATCCGCACATCATTCAGTACAAAATTACCATGCGGCGTGCGGCCTGGGCCTTTCCTCCCCAACGAATCATCTGGCAACACGTCGATGCGCAAACCGGTTATTGCCTTTTCGCTGGGGCGGAATTCCAAGGTGTATTTCGCTTTGGCTGGGTTGGCTCCCGTTGCCAATAATGACCCATCTTTCTGCTCTTTAAACACGACGCCATTCGGTCCTTGAACGGATGTATGCTTCATTGAGTGGAATGCCTCTGGTGTATTCTTGCGCGCCGCTAATTTTGCTTGGAGTTGTTTCTCCAGCTCGGCCAGTTGCTCCTGCAACGCTTGCCGGCGAGAAGCGAGCTGTTGTTGTAGCGCCTTTACTTTTACGTCATGCTTTATCTTTGTGGTCCGCCATGCCTCGTGTTCCTTTCTAGAGCGCGGGACGCTGGCGCTTATCTCTTCGCCGTTGTTGAAATATGCAAACAGCTGATAATATTCCTTTTGGGATAATTGATCGTATTTATGATTGTGGCACCGCGCACAGCCAACCGTAAGCCCTAGCCAGACGGAACCTAGAGTTTCGACGCGATCCATCACGGCGGCCACGCGCCATTGTTCTTTGTCAGTACCGCCTTCGGTGTTGGTTAGTGTTTGGCGGTTGAAAGCGGTGGCAAGCTTTTGGGCACCGGTGGCTTCAGGCAGGAGATCGCCGGCCAATTGTTCGATTGTGAATTGATCAAAGGGCAGATCATCATTGATGGCGTTGATGACCCAATCGCGATATCGCCAGGCGTTGGGTCTGGGTCGGTCTTTTTCATATCCGTCACTGTCGGCATAACGCGCCTTATCCAGCCAGTGCCGCCCCCAGCGTTCACCGAAGTGCGGTGAGGCGAGAAGTCGGTTGACCAGCTTGAGGTAGGCATCTGGTGATTTGTCATTTACAAAAGCATCAACTTGCTTGGGTGACGGAGGGAGACCCAGCAAGTCATAATTCAGGCGCTTGATGAGAATGTAACGATCGGCTCGTGGTGAAGGTTGGAGCTTGTTGGCCTCCAATTTGGCGAGCACAAAGTGATCGATTTTATTCTCGACCCAATCAGATTTGACCACATCTGGCAGAGGGGTTTTTCCGGGCGGACGATATGCCCAATGGATGTTCCATTCGGCTCCTTCAGTAATCCATTTCTGAATCGTAGCAATTTTGCTGTCACTTAATTTTTCACCCTTATCAGGCGGAGGCATGAGGTCGTCTTCATTACGGGTTATGAGTCGCCGAACCAGCTCGCTATGATTGGGCTTGCCGGAGATTACGGCATGTTTGCCGGATTTCAATTTGCTCAACACACTGCCCTGTTTCGTGAGGTTCAGCCCCCCTTTCTGCTTGTCCGGTCCATGGCAATTGGTGCAGTGCTCGGCAAAGATAGGTTGGATATCCCGTGAAAAATCCACCGCTGCCCCGCTGGTAAATGGAGACAAGATGCAGTAAAGCAGGACGAAAAGCGGTCTGAATGCGCTTATGACAAATTTATCATGCACTTCTTGGTTAAAACTGTAGACTTTTTTGGACATTTCCGTCAAATTAAAGGTGTCCGTAGGGGCCGCGAAAAATGGCCAAAAGCCCTTTCGCAATGGTACGTAACGTGCTACTTTTAACTATGAAGATGAAGATGCTAGCAGTGATTTTGGGTCTGTCTTTGATAGGCACCATCGCCGAAGGAGCTCCGGGAGATCAGCCACCTAAGCCTAAGATGACCCCTGATGAAGCATTCCGGCTTTTGATAAATAACGGATTTATGGCTCGGAAATATTACAATGGCGTGCCGGATCCGGTGGGCGTACGCCGAGTGGATAACCGGACGCGCATGCGTGCGTCTATTACAGCAAGGCTCAACAATATGATGGTGGCGAGGGTCAACCCGCTGGATGATGAAACCGGTCCTTTCACAATGGAAGAGGCGATTGAGGCGCTGGACAATATTTTCAAGGAGACCGATCGCCAGAACGGAATTGTCAACTCCGATGGCTCCGGTTTGGGTTTCCAGTTGTACATTAATCCGTTCGTTGATCCGGGTGGAGTGCCTATTGACGGCTCTGGAGGCGCCGGCGGAGGCACCGGCACCGGCGGAGGCACCGGCGGAGGCGCCGGCGGAGGGATGCAAATTGATCCCTCCACGGGCTTACCGGTTGGCGCCGGCGGCGGTGGCCTTGGCGGCGATCCCAGTGGTGGTGGTGGATTAGGGGCAATTGATCCCGCCACCGGCTTGCCCATTGGTGGTGCTGGTGGAGGCGGGGTTGGAGATGGAGGCGGTGTAGGCGGTTTGCCTGGCATGGGAGGCGGTGTAGGCGGTTTGCCTGGTATGGGCGGCGGAGCATCATCTATGGGTGCGTTTAACCCAACTACTGTGCTGGTACGCGGATTGAAAAAGCCCCTGCTAAATCTTACGGCCAAGCAAATTTTGGACATTGTTTGCATGTCCTTTGATACTGCGATCCAGTACATCGTGACAGATCAAGGCATCATGTTCCTCCAACAAGACCCCAAGTTGAAGGGTACGATGACAAGGACGTATCGTTTGAATATTAGTGCGCGTTCCTTGGGGCAGATGGGGATTCAAATACCAGGATTGACTCCGCCCACTATCGGCGGCGGCGGTCAAAATGGTGGTGGCGGTCAGAATGGCGGCGGCGGTCAGAACGGCGGCGGTGGTCTAGGCGGCGGTGGTTTAGACGGCGGTGGCGGTTACCCTGGTCAAGGCGGCGGCGGCGGACTGCCAGGCATGGGCGGCGGTCCCGGTGCCGGTGGTGGAGCACCCCCAGGGATAATGAGATTTAACCCGAATAGTTCCGGAGGATTCGGCAATAGTCGTCGGCCGTTCAGCAGTTTTAATCGAGTTGCTCCGGCGACAGGTGGTAGCCAACGCTTCAATTCGTTCACGCCAGGATACGGTCAATCACGTGTCCGTGAACGTCGGTAAGGCGAAAATCTCGGCCCTGATATTTGTAAGTCAGTTGCTCATGGTCTAATCCCAAGAGATGTAGGATTGTGGCGTTTAGATCGTGCAGGTGTACGGGGTTGTCCACGGCTTGGTAGCCTAGCTCATCGGTGTCTCCAAATGTGACCCCGCCTTTCACGCCACCACCGGCGAGTATCATGCTAAAGCCTTCCTTGTGGTGGTCGCGGCCTACGTTTTTTCCTGCACCGGCATTGCTCTTGCCCTGCAACATGGGGGTGCGGCCAAATTCGCCACCAAGCACAATCAATGTATCATTGAGCAGGCCTCGTTGCTTTAAATCCTTAATGAGTGCTGATACGGGTTGATCAATTTGCTTGGTCTTTTTAGGGATGTTGCTAAATACGCTGCTGTGGTGGTCCCAGCCTTGGTCGAAAAGTTGCACAAAACGTACTCCGCGTTCCACGAGCCGGCGTGCGAGCAGGCAATTATTAGCAAAACTCGCTTTGCCGGGTGCGGTGCCATACATCGCGTGTGTATCTTTTGATTCCTTTGAGGTATCCATCAATTCTGGCACGCTCGCTTGCATGCGAAAGGCCAGCTCATATTGCTCGATACGTGTGGCGATTTCTGGATCGCCGACATCGGCCAGTGACTGTTTATTTAAATAATTGATGCCATCGACAAGTTCGCGCCGGTCTCCGCGCCCGATGCCCTTGGGATTGGATAGGAACAACACCGGGTCGCCAGAGCTACGAAACTCCACGCCCTGATGCATTGTAGGTAAAAAGCCGCTACCCCAAAGGCTGTTACCCGCACCGGCCACACTGCCGGTGATCATCACCACGTAGCTCGGTAAATCCTGATTCTCCGTGCCTAAGCCGTAGCTGACCCATGAGCCAATCCCTGGCCGGCCAAAGCGCCCAAAACCGGTATGTTGGAATAACTGCGCGGGGGCGTGATTGAAATGTTCCGTACGAATGGATTG
The DNA here is from genome assembly GCA_965659445.1 of Limisphaerales bacterium. Lineage (GTDB taxonomy): Bacteria > Verrucomicrobiota > Verrucomicrobiia > Limisphaerales > UBA1100 > UBA1100. The sequence goes on from CBFHWX010000022.1 coordinate 10,550, forward strand.
CACGAGGCAAAGCTCATCAGCCACTGTGCCAAGTTTGGGTAAGTGTTCGCATAGGTGCAGTCCACCTTGTCCGTGCTGTGGAAACTTGAAGCGGGTGCCTAACAGTAGTGGATGTTCGCGGATGAAGGCCAACTGTTTACCCTTAAACATATGGTCGGGACATTTTTGACCATTACGTTTCACTAGTTCGGGCTTGTGGGAAAATAAATCTAGCTGAGATGGCGCCCCGACCATATGGAGATAAATAATATGTTTTGCCCGGGGTTGGAAATGCGGTTGATTGGATGCCGCCGGATTTGAGGCAAATAGGTTGGGGTTCAATACGCTGCCCAGTCCCAGTGCTCCAATTCCCAAGCCGCTATTTTTCAGAAACTCCCTGCGCGAATCATTAGCATAGTTTGTATGAAGATGTTGTGAGCGAGGCATGTCAGCTTTTCGTAATTGTCTCATCCAAATTCAATAAAATATTCGCAATGAAAAACCACGCCGCAAGATCGCCTTTGTCCATTCCCTCGGGTGGCTCCCAGCCTTTGGCACCGCTGATGAGCAGGGCAGCCTCCTTTGGGTTTTTTTCAAAATAGGTGCGGCGCTTAAGGATAAGCTTCTTGAGGTAATTCGCCTCGGCAGCATGGGGCGCGCGACCGAGGGCGGTTTTATAGGCATAACTAATTTTTACCTCCGGTGCTCCTTTAGTTTCAGTGAGGATGCGGCTGGCGAAGGCCATAGCCATTTCTATATACGCTTCGTCGTTCAAAAGCGTGAGCGCCTGCAATGGCGTATTGGTGCGCGGACGCCGCACCACGCAGGCGCCTCGGTCGGGTGCATCAAAATTCATGAAGCTCACATAAGGTGCTCCTCGCCGCCATACCACATACAGGCCTCGACGGAAGCGATCTTCATTGGTGGCTGCGATATATTTAGGCGCGTTGCGCCCTACGTGTCGCCAGATACCACTCGGTTGAGGCGGGTAAATTGGTGGACCATGCATTTTCGTGCTAAGTAGTCCGCTGATGGCAAGGGCGTTGTCGCGAACCATCTCAGCACTCATGCGTAGGCGCGGGGCTCGCGCATAGAATTTATTTGCAGCATCTTTCTTCAGCAGTTCCGTGCTCACCCTCGAAGATTGTCGATAGGTGGCACTCATCACGATGAGTTTGTGGACGTGCTTCATTGACCAGCCGCGCTCTACAAATTCTACTGCAAGCCAGTCAAGTAATTGCGGGTGGGTAGGGGGCTCGGCTTGCGTACCGAAATCCTCTTCAGTAGTTACAATACCATGCCCCATAAATTCCGCCCACCAGCGATTAATCGTTACGCGGCCAATTAATGGATTGGCAGGGTCCGTCAGCCATTTTGAAAACCCGAGACGATTGCGGGGTAAGTTTTTCTTCATTGGATGCAGGATTGAAGGGGTGTCGGGGTTGATCTTATCACCGGGGTTGAGGTATTGGCCGCGTAACATTACGTGGGTTTCACGGGCCTTGTCCTGTTCTACCATCACGAGAGTCGAGGCGGGCTTGATGGCGGCTATTTGTTTGTCAATCGCCATTATTGCTTGTTCTTCGGATTTGAGTTTAGGTGACTCCTTGAGGAAATGCTTGGCCAATGTGTCGTCGTCTTTTTTGGTGCGCTTAGTCTTTTTGAGAATGACGGCAATATTGGCGGGCAGATCTACAGCATTCGGGTTACCATCAATCACGGATAATCGTGGCCGACCAATGGTGCGTCCGCCTCCATAGTTTTGAACGATGGAGAACTCAAGCTGTGCATCGGGTTTAAGTTCCAGCGGTTGGGACAGTTTGTAGATCGCCCAAGCTGATTTGCCGAAGGCAGGATTGATGGCCCAGCCGGTCTTGAGGTCGTTGTCAATACTACCGGCCACGGCCCAACGGGTTTGACTGAAAGAAGCCTTTACGCTGGCGAACTTTACCATTTTGCTTCCAGTTTCGACCTGGAATTCATTTACGATGAAGTTTGGATTTTCCACTGGTGCCTTGTTTCTTCCGGGTCCACCTTTGTTCATAGAAGGATGTGTTAGTGCCTCGAGGCGGACGGCAGTGATGCGTTTCAAGTCTGACTTGGCTTGAAACGTATAAGTACTTATGTCGGGATTTTTACCGGTTACTAATATGCTCCCATCCTTTTGCAGTTTATGTTCTGGGTTTCCGGTTGCATTAAAATTTTCGATAGCAAGAACCGTCCACTGCGGGGATTCTTTTAGAGCTCTTAAAGTTTGCTTTTCCCAAGCAAGTTGCTCTGTCTTTGCGGTCTTTTTCAGCACGGAAACTCTCTTCACTGCTGCTTCTTTGCGTGTGTTTAAATCTTTCAGCTTTGTCTGTTGTTTTGTCGACATGGGTAAGTCCATCGTTGGTCCGTAAAAATTCCATGTGACACCATTGCCTTGCTGTTTAACTTCCAGTGGGGTGTTATTGAAAAACGCAAAGATTGAATAGTAATCTTCTATGGAGAAGGGGTCATACTTATGGTTGTGGCATTGTGCGCATTCGAGAGTGGTGCCAAGGAAAACGGTTCCAGTCGTGTTCACGCGGTCGATTACTTGATTCACGCGATTCTCTTCCGGGTGCGCGCCGGCCTCTACGTTGCAGGTGGGTGTGCGGTGAAATCCTGTAGCGATACGTTGGGCGGTAGTGGCGCTGGGTAGCATATCACCTGCAATTTGCTCGATTACAAATCGGTTAAATGGCATTCCAGAATTGAAGGCATTGATTACCCAGTCTCGATAAGCCCAACTGTCGCGGAGTTGGTCGGCTTGGAAGCCATTGCTATCGGCATAGCGAGCAAGATCCAGCCACGGGCGCGCCCAACGTTCTCCGTATCGTTTAGATTTGAGGAGACCATCGGTAATCTTTTCGTAAGCTGCGTCGCTCGAGTCGGCAAGAAAGGCATCCACCATCTCGGGGGTAGGCGGTAGTCCGGTGAGATCGAGGTGCACGCGACGCAGTAGTTGTTCCGGCGTAGCCTCGGGAGAAGGGCTCAGATTCTTCTGGCCAAGCTTGTGGAAGATGAAAAAGTCGATCGCATTCCGCGGCCAGTTGGAATTTATCTTTGGCAGGGAAGGGCGTTGCGGCTTGAGATATGCCCAATGAGGGGCGGGTCGAGCATCATCATCAGCCGTTACACGGATCACAATTGAGGCCCACATAAAAACGCTGAAAATGCGTAAATACATTAGCCGAGACAATACCTCAAATCGGGTTTTCCAGCAATCATGGTATTCGCATTTCCCTTGAATAACCGACTCTTGGGCGCAATCCTATTCACATGCAAGTTCCTTCGCTTCCCGCGTTTTTGGGCCTTTTGGCTATTGTCTCAACCCTCTCCGCCGATGACTGGCCGGCCTATCGTGCTGACGGTCATCGTTCCGCGGTTTCCCCAGAAAATATACCCGCCAAATTGTTTGCAAGTTGGATTTTCCAACCGCGACACGCGCCGCGCACGGCCTGGCCAATGCCGGGGGAGGAAATGCCGCGGATGCACGAGGACCGCGCGTACCCGGCGGTGGTGGCCGGTGGGTTGCTGTATTTTGGCAACAACGTGGACAACCACGTGTATGCGTTGGATGCAAAGTCCGGAAAACGGGTTTGGGATTTTGCCGCCGATGGCTCGGTGCGCTTTGCCCCAATGGTGAGCAATGGACGAATTTATTTTGGCTCGGATGACGGCCACGTTTATTGCCTGGATGCGCCCAGTGGAAAGTTGATCTGGAAATACCGCGCCGGTCCCAGTGGCGAGCGGATCATCGGCCGAAGTCGGATGGTTTCCGTGTGGCCGGTGCGCACGGGATTGCTGCTGGAAGATGGCGTGGTGTATTGCACGGCGGGCAGTTTTCCGTATGAGGGATTGTACATCGCGGCGCTGGACGCCAAGACGGGCAAGGCCAAGTGGGTCAACGACACGATGGGCGATCAGGCGTGGGGGCTACACTACGGGGGTGTTTCTCCGCACGGATACATCGTGGCCTCGGGCGACACGCTGTTCATCCCAACCGGCCGCAGTATGCCCGCGAAGTTCGACAAGCACACGGGCAAGTTCGACAAGGTGCTGAGCCACGGCGGCAAGATTGGTGGTTCGTTCACGATGATCAATGGCGGCCAGTTGTATGCCGGAAACAACAATCAAGGCACGGACACAAAGATCGCGTACGACGCAACCTCCGGCAGTCGGCGAGGCGATTTGTTTTCGCGCTATCCCTCCATTGACTTGGTGCTAACGGATGGCACCGCGTACATTGCCACTTTGCGGGGCATTTATGCCATCGACCGCGCGGCCAACACCAAGGCGGACCAGCGTGTGCCCGGGCTGGAGAAACAATCCGCGGATCTGGCAAAAAAAATCAAGGGCATCCGTGAACGTCACAAGGCGGCGCGGGACAAGCCGGACGAATTCAAAAAACTGACCGAGGAATTGACTCAAGCCGCCGCAGAATTGTCAGCTGTCAACCAAGAGAAGGACGCGCTGAATGCTGCCCGCGTGAAGTGGTTTGCTGCACGCGAAGACGTGGGACCATTGGCCTTGGCGGGTGACACATTGTTTGCGGGTGGAAAGGGCTTTCTCATTTCGCTGGAAACCGGCACGGGCAAGGTCGTGGCCGATGAAAAAATCACCGGTGGCGTGCTGAGCTTGGCGATTGCCAATGGCCGCGTTTATGCGAGCACGGATACCACGGGGGCGATTCATTGTTTCGGCTCGGAACAAATCTCGGGTGGCCCGGTAGTGCATCGCCAAAAGGTGACACCGCCCAAAGCAAGCGGGCCATCGCCGGTGATCGAAAAGTCGGGCGTCAATGTTGGCTGGTGCCTCATTGCCGGAGCGCGGGATGGCCGCTTGGCCGAGCAATTGGCCGCAACCACCAAGCTGACGATGGTGGTGGTGGAGCACGACAAGCAGCGTCTCGCAGCCATTCGCACTCGCTTAAGACAGGCGGGCCTGTTGGGCGATCGCGTCATTGCCGTGGATTGGCCTTATGCGGATTTGCCGGATTATTTTGCCAACCTCATCGTGTCCGAACGTGCGATGCTCGGCGATGAGGTGGATTTGCCGGTCGATGAATTGGCGCGCGTTTTGCGGCCGGCCGGCGGGCAACTGCTGCTCGGGTCCATCGCGGATTGGCCACTGCAGAGTGTGCAAAAGTTTGCCAACGGCCTGAAGGCCAATGCCCGGGCAAAGACGGGCGTACAACTCACCAAGGAATGGCTGCACTTCACGCGCGGCCAATTGAATGGCGCGGCGGACTGGACCGGCCTGTACGGCAACACGGCCAACACCTCCTCCACGCCGGATCAACTGGTGAAGGGGCCGCTGGGCGTGTTGTGGTATGGCGAGCCGGGCAGCAAAAATATGGTGGGCAGGCACGCGCGTTCAGTCAGCCCGCTGGCGATCAATGGCCGCCTCTTTATGCAGGGGACCGAGGTGGTGATGGCATATGATGCTTACAATGGCACGTTTTTGTGGGAGCGCAAAATTGAAGGCGCGGTTCGCGTGCGGGTGGACGTGGATGGCTCCAACATCACGGCCACGGATGAAGCGTTGTTTGTAGCCGTGAAAGACCACGTGCTGCAGCTTGACGCGCAGACGGGCAAGACGCTGCGGAAGTACACCATCCCGCGCAAGGCTGACGACAAGGAGTTACGCTGGGGCTACGTTGCGGTGCAGGGCAACGTGCTGCTGGGAACTGGAGCTGAACGACTCGATCAGGAGTATCGTTATTTCTGGAACGTGCTGAACAAGGGTGGTGAGTGGGTCTCCGAGGAAGATTGCCCGAAAGATGCATTGAAAATGTTGAGGGATCTGAAAGCTAATTTCCCGAAGCCGAATGAGCGTGCCTTACATCATTTCAAGCGCCGCGATCTTAACTGGCGTTCGGTCAATTCCAACTGGCCCAACTGGCTGCCCGATCACGATCCTTCGGCAGTGAATGAAAAAGTGATTATGACCAGCGAAAAGGTTTTTGCCTACGATATCACCACCGGCAAGTTGTTGTGGGAGCACGCCGGCAAAGCCATTCCGAACATCTCATTGGTGCTCGGCGAGGGGCGCGTTTATTTTTTGAAGGACGATCTCGACGCGCGCGAAAAGGCGCAGGCAAAGGCCGCCACGGAGGCGAGCGTTGCCGCGGGCGTGTTCGTGCAGGATCGTGAAAAGGAGATGAAGGAAGCGGATCGCGATTACCGGCGCGTGATGTGTCTGGATGTGAAGTCGGGCCGGTTGATCTGGAGCCGCCCCTACGACCTAACCGGCAGCGGCGGCACGAAGCTGGGGCTGGCGTATCAATCCGGCAAACTACTGGCCTTCGGCCATTACAGCAACCACGACGAGGGGCCCTTCAACAAGGGCGGACTGAATTGGCGACGCATCACGGTGATCGATGGCGGTGGCGGCAGCTTGATGTGGAGCAAGCCGCTGAATTATCGGCGACGCCCGACCATTGTGGGTGACACGATTTACATCGAGCCGCGCCGATGCGATCTGGCCACAGGCGAAATCCAACAGCGCAAACATCCCATCACCGGCGAGCCTGTGGACTGGGAATTCCTGCGGCCCGGCCACAGCTGCGGAATCGTGACTGCCACGCCGCATAATCTTTTTTTCCGCTCGTTCAGCGGTGCGATTGTAAACACCGAAAACGACAGCGGCCTGCAGCTCTTCGGCGGTCTGCGACCGGGCTGCTGGAACAGTATGATCCCCGCCAACGGCCTGCTGAGTATGCAGGAGGGTAGCGCCGGTTGCACGTGCAGCTCCTCTCTACGCACGACGGTGGTGTTGAAAAACAAACCGCAAAAAGGACACGCCGAATGGGCCGTGTTCATTTCGCAGGCTGCAACTAAGCCAGTGAGCCACATGGCTATCAATTTTGGCGCGCCCGGCGATATGCGCGACCGCGACGGCACAGTGTGGTTTGGCTACCCGCGCCCGAGTACTTCTGTGGGTCAGGGCTCCTTTCGAAACTACGGCATCAAATTCAACCTCGCCGAGGCCGGTAACATTGAAGTGATCCAGCGTGATTGGCGTGATGTGAAATTCGCCGACACTGACAAGCCTTGGATTTTCACCAGCGGCTTGAAGGGTGTGACAAAATTTAGTGTGCCGCTTTTGGATAAAGGCGCGAAAGCTAATTACACCGTCCGCCTTGGCTTTACGCCTTTGGCTGGCGATGCGGCGGGAAGCCGCGTGTTCGATGTGAGGCTTCAAGGAAAAACAGTTTTGCAAAATTTCGATGTCGCCAAGGCCGCTCCGACCGGCACGGCGGTCGTGCGGGAACTTAAAGGCGTGGAGGTCACGGAAAATTTGGTGGTGGAATTGACCCCGCCAGGGATGAAGGGCGCGGCGGTGATTGACGTGCACCCGAAGCTGCATCATCTCGGCGACAACGTAGTGGCAGCTTGGACGGAATCCACGCCCAAGCCGGAGGGGTTTGTGTTAACGATACCGTTTGAATTCAAAGGCGGAGACAAAGCTCAAACGTTGTCCATCGCGCAGCAGGATGTTAACAATGATTGGTTGATTATACTCAATGGCCGCGAGATTGGACGCTTGCGAAAGGATGCTGCAAAGTTGACCGTTCGAGTGCCGGTGCCCAAAGGCGTGTTGAGGGAGGGCGCAAATGAGCTGGTCATTCGGCCGCCGGGAAAAAGTAACGACGACATTCAAGTGGGCCGCGTTCAGTTGTTTGCGGGTCATCCGGCATCCACGATTATTCAATCGCTGGAAATTATTCGGGAGGATAAAAAAACTGCCGCCAAACGCTGACCTGTTGACTTGAAAACTGGCTGGCCGCTTATTAGAGTCTGCTCTTTCTGGTGACTGACGGCGAACATCAATACAGCAAGGGAAGTAAAAGTGGCTTGGCGTTAGTGGTGTTGTCGGTGGCACTGGTCGTAGGCTTGGCGCTTTTTCTAGAGGATAAAACTAACGAGCCCGAGGCGCAAAGCCTGATGGTATATTGCGCGGCTGGCATCCAGCCGCCGGTGGAGGAGGCTGCACGGCAGTTTGAGCACGAGCTGGGAGTGAAGGTGCACCTCGAGTACGCCAGCAGTGGTGTACTTGCCAACAAGCTTAAGCTCGACAAGGAAGCCAATCGTCCGCGCGCTGACGTATATATCCCGGCCGATTTCACCTTCACTAAGCGTGCGAGCGAAGAAGGACTGACGGCGGAGGCACTGAAGACGGCTTCCTGGAAAATTGTGCTGGCCGTGAAACCAGGCACGGGCATCGATGTGAAAAATATCGATGATCTGTTGGAGCAAAAAATCTCATTCGTGATTTGCGAACCTTTGGCCGGCGCGGGCAAAAAAACCAAGAAGGTGCTGCAGGCGGCCGGCAAATGGGAGGCGGTGAACGCGGCGAAGACGGCATCTTTCCCAACCGTTCCCGAGGCAGCGCTGGCGGTGAAGGAGAATGCCGGCACGCAGGCGGCCTTCGTGTGGAACTCTACGGCGGCACAACATGGGCTTAAGGTCATTGAACTGCCGGAGTTGGATCCGAGCCGCGCTGATATTTCCGTAGCGGTAACAACCAGTACGGATCGCTCTAAATTGGCCCTTCAGTTTGCTCGTTATCTGGGTGCGCCGGAAAAAGGGGGGCAGGTTTTCGCGCGGCATAAATATGAACCGATCGCCGGCGATAATTGGGTTAAGGTGCCCACACTTCGCGTGGATTGTGGTGGGGTAAATCGTGAGGCGGTAGAGAAAACTATTCGTGAGTTCGAAAAGCGCGAAGGTTGCGTGGTGAATATGGTATATGCGGGTTGTGGTACACTGGTGGGTAAAATGCAAATCGGCGATCAGGGTCTGCCAGATGTATTCATGACCTGTGATGCTGAGTATCTTAATATGGCTCAGGAGAAGATGGGCAATCCTTTTGGGCCTGACCTTAAGGTATCGAAAACACGGATTGTGTTACTTGTGGCCAAGGGTAATCCCAAAGACGTGATGAAACTGGAAGATCTTGGCCAGGCGGGCCTCAGGGTGGGCACCACTGATCCTAAGGCTAGTACGCTCGGCGCTTTAAGCCATTCGTTGTTTCGCGAAACGGGTAACTTTGATACTATCAAAAAAAATGTCGTGATGATGGCCGACACTGCTCACACGTTGATTCAAAGTATGGAGGCGGGCGGGAAACTCGATGTGGTGCTTGTGTATGAAGCGAACATCCAGCACATGAAGGATCGTTTCCATTATTTGCCGCTCAAGTCTGCTCGTGCTGTTGCTGTGCAAAATATTGCTGCCAAAAAAACCACTGCATACCCACAACTTGCACGACGGCTCATGGCGAGAATTACCTCGGATACCTCCCGCCGTCGTTTTGAGCAACTCGGCTTCAGTTGGGAGGCCGGGCTAAAATGAGTGATCCTGCGCAGGCTGATTTCCATGTAGCTTCCGACAAACCTTTCCTCATTGGCCTTGGAGTGCTTGGAGGCAGCTACCTGATCATTATTGCGGCTATGGTGTTGGCCGATCTTGTTTTTCTCGATTACGCCGATCAACCCGTGCTCGGCCCTGAACTTGTTCGCCAAGGAAGATATACTGATAGCGAAGTTGTCGTTACTGTCATAAATGGACGCAGCTATCAGTTTCGCGCAGGCAGGAATGAACTCGGATTAAAACTGGGCAACAAAACCGTTGCTGATAATGGTCTATATAAAGCGAACACCAGAAGAGCGACCCTGCTTGCCAGCGCGAAAGGTAAACCCATTACTGCTTCACTTCGACTCGAGGCAAATGTCGTTGCCATTGATGTCACCAATAACATCGCCACGCTAACTACTGATGTATCGCATGGTTTGTTATGGGGGCAATTCATTCGGGTAAGTGATGCGGATCAATCAGGCTGGAACGGTATTCATGAGATAACTGATACCACAACCAACCAACTTTCGATTACCTTGGCCGATGACGCACAATTGGCCACAAAATTAAAACTCACCAAGCCAAACGCACTTATTCAGGCTTTACGCAGTCGTGACATTCAATTCTCCATTGTCCTGAGCCTCATTAGTTGCACAATCACTACTTTGTTGTCGCTCTGGGTATCAGTGCCCATTGGCTACGTGATGAGCCGCTATCAATTCAGAGGTAAACCTCTCATCGACACATTACTGGACATTCCTATCGTATTGCCGCCACTCGTTGTGGGTCTAAGTTTGCTTATCTTGTTTCGTTATGTGCCTGATTGGTTAAGTGACGCGGTTGTGTACAAATGGCCTGCAGTTGTGTTGGCGCAATTTATGGTAGCGTGCGCGTTTGCCGTGCGAACAATGAGAGTGACTTTTGATCAAATCCCACAACGCTACGAACAGGTTGCGTTGACACTTGGCTGCAATCGCCAAAAAGCATTCTGGCGCGTTATTATGCCGCAAGCCAAAGGCGGCCTGTTGGCGGCCGGTACGCTTGCATGGGCCCGAGCACTGGGTGAGTTTGGTCCAATCCTTGTTTTCGCCGGTGCCACACGCCAAAAAACCGAGGTGCTCCCTACTAGCGCTTTTCTAGAACTGCAGGCCGGCCGAACCGAAGGTATGCTTGCCGTGTCGCTAATTATGATTGCCGCTGCCGTAATTGTATTCATCATCGCGCGCACGCTGGGTATGAAACGTATCTTTGCATGATCACCGTTGAGAACATTTCCTTGCTCCAAGGCAGTTTTGAGCTGAAAGGCATCGACCTCGAGTTGAACGCCGGTGAATACGGCGTACTCATGGGAAGCAGCGGCTGTGGTAAGACGACAGTCCTCGAAGCGATCTGCGGCCTGAGGGAAATCAATGCTGGCCGCATCACTCTTGGGAAGCGCGATGTCACTTCCTTGCCTCCCGCGGAGCGCGGCGTTGGCTATGTTCCGCAGGATCGTGCATTGTTCCCCACACTCATCGTCCGCGAGCAACTTGCCTTCGCTCTCATTCTTCGCAAGTTGTCGCAAGACGATATCGCCGCCCGTGTCACTGAGCTTGCCAAGTTACTAGGTATCACCCATCTCCTTGATCGTGATCCCGAAAATCTCAGTGGAGGTGAGGCTCAACGCGTTGCCCTAGGTCGCGCCCTCGCCCATCGACCTGATGTCCTTTGTCTTGATGAACCCCTCTCCGCCCTTGATGAAGAATTGCACGAGGAAATGTGCCAACTCCTCGAGCGTATTCATCACGAAACTGGAGTTACTATCCTTCATATCACTCATAGTCCTAGTGAGGCAAAGCGTTTGGCTGGTTGCCATTTTAGGATGATTGATGGCAAGGTGGAGCGCGAAATTAACGCATAATGGTGTGGTGAGCTTGTGAGCCCATTGTGCTTCATTGTCACAAGCTCATCTCACTTGAATCAACAAATGCCTGACACGGAATCATTGCCTGAATTGACTGCCCACGAGCAGGAGGTTTACTCTTGGCAGACTACTATCGAGGGCTTCGGCGAAGTAGGCCAACGTCGACTCAAGGCTGCCAGCGTGATGGTCAGTCGTATTGGCGGGTTGGGAGGATTGGTCGCCTACGAGTTGGCGGCGGCAGGCATAGGTAAGCTTGTTTTAGCCCACGGCGGTAATCTCCGTCCATCTGACCTCAACCGCCAGATCTTGATGTCCCACACTGCGCTGGATTCGTTGCGAGTGGATTGCGCGGTACGGCGGTTGCAGGAGTTAAATCCGCGTCTTGAGATTATTTCGCTGTCGGAAAATGTGAATGATACCAATGCTGCAGAACTTGTTGGCCAAGTAGATGTGGTGATTGATTGCGCCCCGCTATTTGAAGAACGTTTTTTCATGAACCGTGAGGCAGTGCGACAAGGGAAGCCGCTGGTCGAGTGTGCGATGTTTGAAATGGAGACGCATATCACGAGTTTCAAGCCGGGCGTTACGGGCTGTTTGCAGTGTCTGTATCCCGAGAAACCAGACTATTGGCGGCGACGTTTTCCGGTCTTTGGCGCAGTGTCCGGCATGGTCGGTTGCCTAGGTGCAATGGAGGCCATAAAAATTATTTCCGGTCTTGGTAAGCCGTTGTATGGTCGGTTATTGACCTGTGATTTAAAATCAATGAAATTCAATCAAGTGCGGCTTCGTCCAAGGCTCGACTGTCCCGTGTGTGGGGAAAAGCAATGAAAAAACTGGCAGCTATATTGACAGCTTTGTTTGCGCTGGATGCATTGGCTTGTCGGTTCAATGTCCGTGACGTCGGTTTTGTGGACCTCGGCTCGGAAAAATATCGGCTGTTCGTTTTTGTCCCCGATGCCACGCCGGCTGCTGAAATCGAATCCCTCAAGTCTATTGCCTACGCAACCTATCTTGAATCCAATGTGAAGTCGGATGTGCTCACAGCCAGTGCGGCTGCCAAGGGCGAGGCGGCTCAGTTTCTGCCGGTCAACCTGAAAGAGGCGCAGGCCATTTTGGTTTCAGTCGATGGTAACCGCTCCCTGCCGGTTTTGTTATCAGTTGATGGTAAATCACTTTCTGTTTCCGCGTGGGATGGATTGGAGTCCGTCTTCGATTCACCGCGTCGCAATTCGGTGGTTTCTAAAGTTTACGAACACTACGGTGTCATCCTCGTTGTTGAAGGCAAAAATGCTGATGAAAATTTGCGCATTAGTAAAATGGCAAACACGGTCGTGGCGTCCATCACTTCCAAAATGGACAAGCTGGAAAAAGAAATCCGAGAGCCGCCGGTGGTGGAGGTGATTTCCGTGAAAGAGTTTGCGGGTGAACGGGCATTTATGTGGAGCCTCGGCATCACAGAGATTTCCGAGACGCCGCAAGTCGCTGTACTATACGGTCGCGGCCGCATTATCGGGCCGGTGTTGCGCGATGCGCGATTAGATGAGCGCTCACTGACTGCCATTGTAAACACCATTGGCCTCAATTGCGAATGTGGCCTCGATCGTAAATGGATGCAGGGCACAATGATTCCGCAAAAGTGGGATGAGGAGGTTCGGAAACGTTTTGCAGATCAACTCGGTTTTGATCCTGAGAGCCCTGCTATTCGAATCGAGATGAGCCAAATTCTTTCCAAAGGAGGTCAAGGCCAGGGTGCTAACCGGCAAACAGAAATTGGCGGCACGCTTGATGATTTGCTGATGGGTTACCGCGAAGGCTCTCTCAACCCAACGAAAGCTGAGTCAATACCTGAAGCGGCCAAGCCGGTTGCCCCCGCCAAATCGAAAACCGCCGCACACAGGCCGCCAGCCACCCAGCCGCGTTCGGGATTTTCTTTTTTTGGTTGGATGATGATGGTGGGTGTGCCCATTCTCGTGGCCGGCGGAGTAATTCTACTGCTCGGCCGTAAGCGCGATTCATGAACCGATGAACCCCTTCACACTGATTCTCAAGGAGCTGAGCCATCGCAAGGTGAATGCCGTACTCAGCCTGTTGGCAGTGACAGTGGCGGTGGCATTTGCCGTAATGTTTTTCAGCGCTAGCGAGGGAGCGCAGCATGAGTCCGCTAAAATAATGGGTAACATGAACTCGGACGTCGGGGATATTTCCGAGTCTACCCAAAAGAAAACCAAACGTATTCAGCGTGACATGGGTCAGAATCTACGCATCGTTTCTAAGAAAGCCAACTTGGCGGATTTTTGGGATGAAGGATTTTCACGCGAGTTTTTTCCGGAGCAATGGATTCAGCAGTTCACCAACATTACGACTGAGATTAACTATTCTCACCTCTCGGCAGTTCTGAAGTGGAAGGTGGACTGGCAGGGGAGTCCGGCTATGATTTATGGCTTGGCTCCGCGTGAGGTGGCGCCGCCTGGACGCAAAAAGCCCATAATGATAACACCCGTGAAACGCGGCACGGTGTTGCTCGGCCACGCTTTGGCTGATGTGCATATGGTGAAAAGGGACGACACGGTGAAGGTCGAGACACAAGAATTCCAAGTGACTCGCATTCTTTCGGAGAAGGGTAGTGCAGCTGAGATTCGTATTTACATGCACCTTGTCGACGCACAATCAGTCCTCGGACGCGAGGGGCTAATCAATGAGATTCAAGCACTGGATTGCTATTGTGCTGATGAAACGCAGGACACATTGGTACTGTTGCGTGAGCAATTGGCACCCATTTTACCCGAAGCGCGTGTATTCCGAATGAAGGACATGGCAGAGGCGCGTGAACAACAGCGCCGTCTCATGGAAGCGCAATTGGGTAAGGCCATGCCTGTTGTGCTGGACAAGGCGAGCAAAACTCAACAGCGCAATTTAAAAGAATTGTTTGAGAAATTATTACCTACAGTAATTTTGGTCTGTGGCCTTTGGATTGCCGCGTTGTCCATGCTTAATACCCGCGATCGACGTCAGGAAATCGGAGTGCTGCGCGCCTTGGGTAAAGGGAGCGCAGATATTGCACTGTTATTTTTAGGTAAAGCGGTTGTAATCGGACTAATCGGGGCACTGATGGGATTTGTTATTGGCGGGGTGCTCACCATTCAGTTTGGGCCAGGACTGTTTCAGCTCACACAAGATCAAGTTGGGTGGGATGTGACACTCCTTGGGGTAGCGGTGTTGCTGGCACCAGCCATGGCGGCTTTGGCCAGTTTTATTCCCGCAATGCTCGCGGTAACACAAGATCCCGCAGATACTTTGCGACACGACTAATGATTGCCTGCGAACAAGTCACCAAACGATTCGGAAGCGTCACCGCGCTGGCCCCGTTCGATTTGTCCGTGGACGCTGGCGAGTTCATCGCAGTCAAGGGGGTCAGCGGTAGCGGCAAAACGACATTGTTACTGACACTCGGCGGGATGCTTCGGCCCAGTGATGGCATTGTTAATTTTGATGGCGTGAATTTGTATTCTCAGTCGTCTGGCGCTCGCGCCGATTATCGCGCCACCGAGGTGGGGTTTGTGTTTCAAATGTTTCACCTCGTGCCTTATCTTGGTGTGGAGGAAAATGTGCGACTCGCTGCCCGTAATGGTGCAATGACGCAGCGCCCGCGCGAACTGCTCGAACAGTTCGGATTGAGTCATCGTCTGACACATACGCCGGGCGAGCTGAGTGCCGGCGAACGGCAACGAGTGGCCCTTGCTCGTGCGCTAGTGAATGGGCCTCGGCTAATTTTGGCAGATGAACCGACAGGTAATCTCGACCCTGAAAATGATCGGCAAGTGTTTGAGCATTTGTCGGAGTTTCACCGCGGAGGAGGCACGGTGATCGTTGTGACGCACGGCACCACGGCGGATGAATTTGCTGATAGAATAGTGAAATTGAAAGCTGACTAGTGAGAATATTACTTATATTTATCGCCGTTTGTGCTCATGCAGCCAATTGGCCTACTTATATGGGCGATGATGCGCGCAGTGGCGTGTCCGCCGAAAACCTTAAGCTTCCATTGGAGCAATCGTGGGTTCACCAACCCCTTCTCGCACCCCGCCCGGCATGGCGTGGCCCTGCCAAGCGTGATATGTATAACAAGGTGGGTCTTCTGAAGAACCGGCAGTTGTTTGACCACGCATTTCACGTCATTGCAGATGCCAAACATGTTTATTTTGGCTCCTCGGCCGATGATCAAGTTCACTGTTTAGACCTCAATTCAGGTGAAGAACGATGGTCCTTTTTTACTGAAGGCCCGGTGCGTTTTGCGCCCACCTTACATGACGGTCGTCTTTTCGTAGGTTCCGATGATGGCCATGCATACTGTCTTTCCACTGACGGAAAATACATATGGAAAAAACTTTTGGCCCCCCATGATTATCGCATCGCCGGAAATAATCGTATCATCTCCGCCTGGCCACTTCGTACAGGCATCCTCGTGCGAGACGGGATCGCCTATGCAGGTGCGGGGATGTTCCCTAAGGAACAGGTGTATCTCATGGCGCTTGATTCAGTGAATGGCGAACTGAAATGGAGAGAAGGACAGAAGGAATGGCCTGCCCAAGGGTATTTGCTGCTTTCAGAAAGTCGTATTTTTGTCCCCACTGGGCGAAGTAATCCCATCGTATACAATCGTAACAATCATGAACGCGACAAAGGCGCCGAAAAAGCCCTCGCTGGTACGAGAGATGCATTTACCTTGATAAAGTGGAATGGCAAACCCCAGCCGAACCAACGCCAGAGTGGGCGGGTTCTCGGTTCAGTAGAGGGTGAAAAGCAGGATTCCTTCGCTACCTTTACCGGTAACCACATGATTGTAGCTGATGGTAAATCTTATCTACAGGCAAACGGTGAATTAAGTGTTCTTGATCGCGTGCGCTATCGCAAGCTGTTGCCTGTCTATAAAGCGCAAGCCAAGAAGGAGGCTGGACTGAAAAAAGAACGTGACCAGTTGAAAGCAAAAAAATCACCAGGGCTGCCCAAAGTGGAAAAGGAATACAAAGCATCATCAGATGCATTGAGAAAAATTCGGGCAGATATAGAGAAATGTGTGCTTTGGCGAACACCGTGCGACCAACCCTATGCGCTGATTCTGGCCGGAGACATACTTTTTTCAGGAGGCAATAATGAAGTTGTTGCTTATTCTGCAAAAAATGGGAAGAGAACCTGGAGTGCCTCGGTCAGCGGAACTGCGCTAGGTATTGCTGTAGCCCATGGACGACTTCTGGTAAGCACGGATAAAGGGACCATTCACTGTTTCGGATCAAAATGAAAAAACTATTGGCCATCTTACTATTGCTCAATTTGAATCTTCACGCAGCCGAAGAAGGCCTATTGCATCAGTGGCGATTTGACCAGGCAAAGAACGGGAAAGTCTCGGCTAAGATTGGAGCTGCAGTAAACTATAATGGTACGGCTCAACTGGTAGAAGAAGGTGGATTAAGCCAACTGCGGCTCAAAGGCACAGATAGTCGCGCTTGGGTGACCGATGATCATAATACAGTGAAGGTGCCTAAGAAATCTATTACCGTAGAAGCTTGGATAAGTCCGGCTGCCAGTATGCGTTGGGGAGGGATTGCAGGAGTTATTCAGGATAATGGAGACTATGAACGCGGATGGCTGCTGGGTTATGTGAACCGAAAGTTTTCTTTCGCTCTCGCCAGCAAAGGACACCAGCGACTGACCTACCTGCAGGGCACCACGGATTTTAAGGATGAGCTCTGGTACCATGTGGTGGGCACTTATGATGGAGAGGATCTCAAGGTATATGTAAACGGAAAACTGGAGGCTACAGAGGCAAAGCATTCGGGGGATATCATCTATCCGCCCAAGGCAACGTTTGAATTGGGAGGCTACAAGGATGACAATGAATTTTACCGAGGTGCCATCAGCCTCCATGAAATCTCCATTCATGAGAAAGCGCTGGAAGCGGACGTTATCGCCAAACGGTTCGCCTCCCGCAAAAATGAATTTCCATTGCCACCTGATCCTTTACGGTTTGTTTCCCTGCCTCAATTGAGATGGAAAAAACGGGACACACTCCAGATTGAATGGGAGTTGCCTGAATCGTTACCGGTGGAAATTTCGTGGAAACGCGCCGACGGCACGGGGCTAAGAAAAATACCGGCTAAGGCGGGTAAAAAAGGGGAAACCCTTATCGATCAACTGAAACCCCAGGGGGAATACCTTTATCGTTTCACAGCGCGGAATACAGCCGGTACGGAATTTACCAGTGAATGGTTCAAGTTTGACACCTCTTTTTACAAATTTGTTTCGTTGCCTCAATTGAGATGGAAAAAACGGAATACCCTCCAGATGGAATGGGAGTTTTCCCATCCATTACCGATGGAAATTTCGTGGAAACGCGCCGAGGACAAGGACTCAAGAAAAATACCGGTTAAGGCGGGTAAAAAAGGGGTGGCCCTTATCGATCAACTGAAACCCCAGGGAGAATATCTTTATCGTTTCACTGCACAGGGTGCAACCGAACCGGAATTTACCAGTGAGTGGTACAAGTTTGACACCTCCTTTTACTACCGCCTTCCCTCAATACCTAATAGACCCAATCCATTTACTGAGGACGGGATGATGAGGACAGTCCAGTCTGCAGCCAAACAGATTCTTTCCAAGAATGAATTCGATCAGGGCTACGCGCTCATCCTTGGGAGTGTCGGTGGTCGTTTGGCTTATGAATTGGCCCGACAAACCGAACTGCAGGTTGTGGTGGTGGAACCGGATGAAACCAAGGCACAGACGGCCCGAAAGGCTCTGAGCCGAGCCGGATTATACGGCAGTCGCGTGAGCGTTCATCAGGGCAATTTGGATAATCTGCCTTATGGACCTTACTTTGCTAATCTGATCACCTCAGGAAGCATGCTCACTGAGGGAAACCTGCCGGGCCAGGATGCTTCGCAATTAATGGATTTACTAAGACCCGCTGGAGGAGTCGTCGTGTTAGGGCATATGAGCGGCAAACTAAATGAGCAATCCATTCAGGATTGGTTTAGTAAAGGAGGAACTCAATGCACAGTTTCTGATGCCAATGGCGGACTGTGGGCTTATGTAAAACGCGGTAAACTCGAAGGAGCTGGAGACTGGACCCATCAATATGGGTCGGCCGATAATACAACCAATAGCCGTGATGATCTGGTGCGTGGAGAAATGGGGATTTTATGGTGGGGAGAACCCGGCCCTCGCCCCATGCCCGATCGGGGAGGGCGTAATCCGGCCCCCTTGTCTGCCAATGGACGCATGTTTGTTCAGGGCGACCGTGTGCTTTTCGGTATGGACGCTTATAACGGCACGGTATTGTGGACTTTTTTCTCGCCCGAAATGCGCCGTTCGAACATGCCTCGCGATGGATCCAATATGGTAGCAACAGATGACACGCTCTATATCACAATTGGCGGAGAGTGTATTGCATTGAATGCACAGACGGGAAAAAGAGAGATATCGGTAAAGGCCCCACAAGGCAGGGATGTTGGCTGGCTTTCTGCAAATAATAAGCAACTACTCACCACCACGGTGAAAAATAGCTCCAACTACGAAGCTGATTCTGGCGAGTGGTATGATGGCGTTGGTGCGGCTGATGTACAACGCGTGGTTAGTGATGCGCTGTTAAGCCATAACTCCGTTACCGGCAAAGAACAATGGGCGTATCGCGGCGGAGCGGTAATGAATTCCACCATAACTATCGCTGAGGATATCATCTATTTTGTTGAGAGCCGGAATGCAAAATTGAGTCAATCAGCTAACAGTCGGATTGCCCCGGCAGAACTGACATCCCAACACCTCGTTGCCTTAAACCGCGCGAGCGGAGAAAAACTCTGGGAGAAACCCGTAGACTTCTCCAAGTGCGAGAACATGCTCTACCTCATTCACGCTGAAGGAACATTGGTTGCCTCAGGGAGCGATCGCAACAAGAAGTACCATATCTATGCTTATGACGTTAGCTCACCGGCATTACGCTTTGGCACGGAAAACCCTGAGATCCCGGAACTATGGCGCAAAAACGCCACCGGATCTGGATCTAAAGGAGATGCGAACAGGCAGAATCATCACGGAGGCCATCTGCAACATCCCTTGGTAGTTGGTCAGACCTTATATTCAGATTGGCGCGCCTTCGATCTCCGCAGCGGCGACCGTAAAAAAAATATTACCGTCCCGGAAAGACGCGGTTGCGGTAACATGGCTGCCAGCAACCACAGTATGTTTTACCGGCACCATTCCCAAACCATGTGGGATTTGGATACCGGCACAACAACAACCCTTCAGGGCTCTCGTACCGGATGCTGGCTGGGAATAATCCCTGCACAAGGATTAATGTTGGCCCCTGAAAGCAGTGGGGGTTGCTCTTGCCTTAGCGAGCATATAGCAATCCAAACTTCAGCAGCCTGGATACCCAAGGCCAGCCTTAAAAAACCCAAAAAGAAACGCTAATATCATACGGATTCGATGTTCGTTGGGTTCGATTCCCAAAACACATTCTCTAAATATATCAGCTCAGAATCTCTTTCACCACTTTACCGTGCACATCGGTGAGCCGGTAGTCGCGCCCCTGATAACGGTAGGTAAGGCGTTCATGGTCGATCCCCAACAGATGCTGAATGGTCGCGTTAAGGTCATGAACGTGGACGGGATCCTTGGCGATGTTGTAACACCAATCGTCTGTCTCACCGTGGGTGATGCCGCCCTTTACGCCGCCACCAGCAAGCCATATGGAAAAGCAGCGCGGATGATGGTCCCGCCCAAATGATTTTGCATTGCCTCCCTGGCGATAGACCGTACGGCCGAATTCCCCGCCCCAGATAATCAGGGTATCCTTAAGTAACCCGCGTTCCTTTAGATCCATCACCAGTGCAGCACTGCCTTGATCGGTTTCCTTGGTGATCTTCGGGTGGCGCCCGGGAATGTTGCTGTGGTGATCCCAGCCGCGGTGGTAGAGCTGAATGAAGCGCACGCCGCGTTCGCATAATCTTCGGGCGAGTAGGCAATTGGCAGCATGAGAGCCAGGATTGCGTGCATCCTCACCGTAGAGCTTAAAGGTGCTCTCAGGTTCCTTGGATAGGTCAGTGAGGTCGGGTACGCTCATCTGCATGCGGTGGGCCATCTCGTAGGCAGCGATGCGCGTATTGATCT
>CBFHWX010000023.1:0-30949 GCA_965659445.1 Limisphaerales bacterium
ACGGCATCGCCCGCTGTGGCTGGTGGACAAGTCATTATCGGCAGCGAGGATGGCACGGTGTACTCCTTCGGCACGAAAAAGAAATGAGCACTGCCACCCCCGAACCTGCGGCCAGGCCGCCATTGGAAACGCAGACAACGGTGGGCAATTATTTTGTCTCCAATTATCCGCCGTTCTCATTCTGGCAACAGGACGCCGTGCCGGAAATCCACGCGGCCATGGACCGTGAGCCCGAGCCGGACACGCCGCTGGGTGTTTACATTCACATTCCTTTCTGTCGCAAGCGCTGCCACTTCTGTTACTTCCGCGTTTATACCGATAAGAATGCGGACTCCATCAAGGGTTATCTGGATGCCACCCTAAAGGAACTCGAGATTTATGCAGGTAAGCCCTTCGTAGGCGAGCGAAAGCCGAGCTTCGTTTATTTTGGCGGTGGAACGCCCAGCTATCTTTCCACGAGCCAACTACATCATCTCACCGATGGAATGAAAGCGCTGATGCCGTGGGATGAGGTAGAAGAAGTCACCTTCGAGTGCGAACCGGGCACGCTCACTGATGCCAAGCTCAAAACCATCCGTGAAGTGGGGGTTACTCGCCTGAGCCTCGGTGTTGAGAATTTTGATGATCATATTCTGGAGATTAACGGGCGGGCCCACCGCGGAGGGGAGATTGACCGCGCCTATGGCTTTGCGCGTGAGGTAGGGTTTCCACAGATCAACATCGATCTTATCGCCGGCATGCTCGAGGAGACCGAGGATAACTGGAAGGCTTGCGTGACCAAGACGATCGAGATGGCGCCTGACAGTGTGACTGTTTATCAGATGGAGGTGCCCTATAACACAACCATCTACAAGCGCATGCAGGATGAGGGCAAACTCGCTGCGCCAGTTGCCGACTGGGAGACCAAGCGGCGCTGGACTGACTACGCCTTTAAAGAACTTGAAGCCGCCGGTTACACTATTGGGAGCGCATACACCGCTGTTAAGGACAAGGCGAAGACCACCTTCGAGTATCGCGACCAGCTTTGGGCCGGGGCCGATCTGCTTTCGCTTGGCGTGGCTTCCTTCGGCCATATCGGTGGCACGCATTATCAAAACCTTCACGACTTCGACCCTTATGTGGAACACATCAACAACGGTGAACTGCCCATTTACAGGGCACAGACGCCGAGCGATGATGAGCGACTGATCCGCGAATTTATCCTACAACTTAAACTTGGCTCCGTGAGCCTGAAGTATTTCAAGGACAAATTCGGGGTCGATCCTGCCGCGCGCTTTGCGGAACCGCTCAAGTGCATTGAGGACTGGGGCTTCCTGACCATCGATGGTGACCGGATCAACATCAACCGTGATGGTCTACTGCAGATCGACCGGTTGCTGCATGAATTTTTCCTGCCCGAACATCGCAACGCACGTTACGCCTAATAATGACAACACCCGCACCAAGTTTATCATTGCAAGAATCCGCACGACCACTTTTGGATTTCTACCAGCGCGGAGGCGTAGCCCCCCCGGAGCTACTGCCTATTGATGGCGCCGCCATGCCCGAGCCGTACCGCTCACTGCTCGTCCATGATGGGGACATGACGCCCACACTGGAGAAATATCACAAAGATCGCATTCACCTGCGCCTGTTAACCCGCGAAACAACTGAGAGCGCATACAACCGCGAAGTGATTCTGGAGGCGGGTGAAGCCAATAATCCAGTTGAGTTTGGGGCGATTGCGATTCATCTCGAGCACTTCCCCGAGGCGACCCATGAGCTCATCCTCGGGGAAAGCGTCCCACTTGGCACCATCCTTGAGGATTATAACATCCTACATCAGAGCTGTCCCCAGGCATATTTTCAGGTGCAATCTGATCCGCTCATCACCGAGGCGTTTGGCCTAAATGAATCCACTGGATTGTACGGCCGGTGTAATATTCATCGTGATCCCGAAGGCAATCATCTAGCTGAAATCGTGGAAATACTCCCGCCTGAACACTGTGCACAGGGGTAAGAACCATGCCCGCCGAGTCCTTTGACGTGATTGTTGTTGGAGGCGGTCCGGCCGGAAGTTCCGCCGCGACCATTCTTGCCGAGCACGGCCGCCGCGTGCTGGTGCTCGAGCGCGAAAAATTTCCACGCTATCACATTGGGGAATCGCTGATTCCTTTCACCTACCAACCTCTGCAACGGCTAGGCGTGATCGATCAGCTCAAGGCATCGGCCTTCACCAAGAAGTACAGCGTGCAATTCATCGCACCCGATGGAAAGGCCAGCCAACCATTCTATTTTTTTAATCGATATGACCGGGAAACCGTAGCGCAAACCTGGCAGGTGATGCGGGCAGAGTTCGACCAAATGCTGCTCGACAACGCGCGAGAAAAAGGCGCGGAAGTGATTGAGGAAATCACGGTCAAAGAACTGCTTTGGGAAGACGACTGCGTTGTAGGCGTCCGGACCGTCACAAAGGAAGGCGAAGAAAAAACATTCCATGCACCGCTCACATTCGACGCCACCGGCAAGGAGGCCTTCGCCGCGACCCGCAACGGCTGGCGCAAACGTGATCCGTATTTAAACAAAGTAGCTGTGTGGACCTATTATGAAGGGGCAATACGTCAGGAGGGAATAGACGAGGGCACAACTGGTGTGGCGTTCGTGCCGGAGAAAGGCTGGTTCTGGTGGATTCCACTCCATAACAATCGCTTGAGCCTGGGCGTGGTGGCTGAAGGAAAATACCTGAGCCGCGAGGGCGTGCGCGACCCCCAGGCCATGCTGGAACGAGAGATTGAAAAGAACAACTGGGTGAAGGACAACCTCGCGCCGGCCAAACAGTTTGGCGAATATTACGTCACCAATGAATTCACCCACCACTCGCGCTACTGTGCCACCGAAGGCCTTGTGCTGCTCGGCGATGCCTACTGTTTTCTTGATCCTGTCTTTTCCAGCGGTCTGATGCTTGCGCTGAAGAGCGGAGTGATGGCGGCTGATACCGCCCATGAAGCGTTCACTGAGGGCGATCTTTCCGCAAAACGTTTTACGGAATATGGTGAGACCCTCCGCGAAGGCATCGAGAATATGCGCAAGCTATGCTACGCGTTTTACAATGAGAACTTCAGCTTCGGGAAACTCGTGCAGAAACATCCTGACATCGCCGGTGATGTAACTGATTGTCTTTCGGGTGACGTAAACAAGGATTTCAGCCGTATGTTCAAGTGCATCGAAGATTTTTGCCCGGTGCCGGATTCACTTCCATTAGGCAAGCCATTGCCCGTCCAAAAACCAGCCGTCAACTAGTCCACGGCCGTGAACATCATCCAAATCACTCCCGGTGCAGGCAAGATGTACTGCGGTAATTGTTTTCGCGACAACGCACTGGTCGCTGCACTTCGTAAGGCCGGACACGATGTAACGATGATTCCGCTGTATCTGCCGCTGACTCTGGATGAACCGGATCAATCAAATGGAACACCCATTTTTTTTAACGGAGTAAATGTCTATTTGGAGCAGAAATCCCCGTTCTATCGTCAAGCGCCAAAGTGGCTCCACCGGATTATCGGATCGAAGAGCATGCTCAATTGGGCATCTAAAAAAGTCGGTAAAACCAAAGCTGAGGAAGTCGGCGATCTCACGATCTCCATGCTACACGGCAGGGAAGGTAATCAGGCACGCGAGCTCGAAGAACTGATCAACTGGCTTAAGGAACAACCCAGGCCGGATGTAATATGCCTTTCAAACTCATTATTGCTCGGCTTGGCAAAGTGCCTCAAGGAAACCATTGGGGTGCCTATTGTCTGCCTGTTGCAAAATGAAGCTCCGTACATCGACCGCATGCCAGAGGATTTACGTAAAGAAGTATGGAAGCTTATGATCGAACAGGCACAGGATGTGAGCCGCTTCATCGCACCCAGCCAGTATTATGCCGAACGCATGTGCAAAAAACTTAAAGTGCCCGCCAAGCGCATGAGCGTGGTGTACAACGGCATCAACCATGAGGGCTTCGAAGCCAGCACGGTGGCACCCAATCCACCAGTGCTCGGTTTCTTCACCCGAATGTGCAAATCTAAAGGGCTAGACACGCTCATCGATGCCTTCATCAAGCTCAAGCAGGCTAACCATATTCCACAGTTGAAGTTGAAAATCGGTGGTGGCTGCGGGCCAGGTGATGAGCCGTTTGTCGAACGTATGCGCGATCGGCTGCATGCCAAGGCCCTCCTTGGCGATGTAGAATTTTATCCCAACGTTAACCGAGAAGAGAAACAGGCATTTTTAAAATCGCTTTCTGTGCTGTCAGTGCCCGCACAGTTTGGAGAGGCGTTTGGGTTTTATGTGATTGAAGCAATGGCCGCAGGCGTGCCAGTGGTGCAACCGAATTGTGCGTCCTTTCCGGAATTGATCGAGATGACCGGTGGTGGTGTATTTTACAATCATGACGGGCCAGAAAGCCTCGCTGCCGCAATCGATAAGTTGCTGCACAACCCATCAGAGGCCAAGGCGATCGGGCTCATTGGTCGCGAGGTTGTTCGCGAAAAATTTTCCATCCAATGCATGGCCGATCAAATGGTCGCGGTGTATGACAAGCTAACCTTACAAAAGACAGAGGTATGAATGGCAGAGCATGAATTCATCATCAAACGACGCGTAGAATTCAACGAGACGGACATGGCAGGCATTGTTCATTTCTCAAATTTTTTCCGCTACATGGAATACGCCGAACACGCATTCTTCCGTTCACTAGGGCGATCCATTGTCGATCGCGATCTTAGCGTGAGCTGGCCGCGCGTGCATTGCTCTTGCGATTTTAAACACCCCCTGATGTTTGAGGATGAAGTGGAAATTCACATACTCATCAGCGCCAAAACGAGCAAGACAATGACTTATCAATTTCGTTTCCGCAAGGACGGCACCGAAGTAGCACGCGGCAATGTTACTGTGGTTTGCGTGCGACGCAACGAGGCTGGAATAATGAAATCCACCCGCATTCCGTCGGAGATTGCCGACCTGGTCGAGGTGGCCCCTGCGGATAAGTTGGCCGATTAACATTTGAAGCGTACCCCGCCCCTTACTAGAGTCAACGCAGATATGGTAGCGAGCACTTCATCATCAGGCATCCCATGGTACGCGTGGGCGTTGTTAACGGTCATTTGCTGGGGCACTTACGGAGTGTGCATGCACACTGGTTCCGCCAGCATGGCCAATAAGGAGCACGGGCGCATCATGGCGTTCCTCTGGGTCGGTCTGGCGTACTTTCTTACGGCTGTGATCGCGCCCTTGATCATTTTAAAACTCAAGGGAGGTCCCATCGATTTCTGGGCATACCCCGCCCAAGGCTGGAAATGGTCGCTTATCGCCGGCATCTTGGGTGCCATTGGCGCTCTTGGAGTTTTGCTGGCCTTCGGGGCTTCGCCGAACCCGCCGATTTATGTGCCGATTGTCATGTCGATCATCTTTGCCGGCGCGCCAATCGTGAATGCGATTGTCAACACCACCAAGGAAGGCAACTGGCCATACGTGAAGGCACCATTCATTCTCGGTATTTTTCTCGCAGCGCTGGGTGGATACCTCGTCACCAAAAATCCACCCAAGCCACCTCCGCCCCAGAAGGCCGAAGCACCCGCCCCGATAAAAAAATTGATGGTGGAACAGGAAAATAAATAATTTCGACTATGGCCAACGCGCCGTCAATCGGTCGGGAGGCCATTCGCACCCGTCAACTCGAGCAGCTGCGTGCCCTATTGAGCACAGTGCGACCCGCCAATTCCTTTTACGAATCCAAGTTAGGCGCCGCACGCATCGACAAAACCATCAGCAGCCTTGAGGAATTTTCCGCGTGCTGCCCCTTCACGACAAAAAACGAACTTGCAAGCGATCAACAAGCCAACGCACCATATGGGACGAACCTCACTTTCCCCCTCGAGCAATACAATCGCATTCATCAAACCAGTGGCACCAGCGGTAAACCCTTGCGCTGGCTGGACACTCCTGAGAGCTGGCAAAGCATGCTTGAAAGCTGGAAATTGGTTTTCCGCGCGGCAGGAGTCACGAAGACCGATCGTACCCTGTTCGCATTTTCCTTTGGCCCTTTCATCGGATTCTGGATGGCTTACGAGGCCGCTGCGCAAATGGGTTGTCTGTGTTTTCCCGGTGGCGGTCTCTCCAGTGCCACCCGGCTGCGCATCCTCCTGGAGAATGAAGTCACCACCCTCTGCTGCACACCCACTTACGCGCTGCGACTCGCTGAAGTCGCCGCGCAGGAGGGCATCGATCTTTCTAAGTCCAAACTGAAAACCATCATTGTCGCCGGTGAACCCGGCGGCAGCATCCCTGCTACGCGCGAACGGATCGAATCCAATTGGCCGACAGCGAAGGTCTTTGACCATCATGGCATGACCGAGGTGGGCCCCGTCACCCATGAATGGCCGCAAGAGAAAAATAATCTACAAATCATCGACCACGCCTACCTCGCTGAAATCGTGCAACCCGTGGGCAACAAACCGGCCGCCCATGGCGAGGAAGGCGAGCTAATTCTCACCACACTCACCCGTACTTCCATGCCGCTGATCCGGTATCGGACCGGAGATTTGGTGCGATCGGAAATTATTGACGACGCGCTTATTCTCAAGGGCGGAATCCTTGGTCGCACAGACGACATGATCATCGTTCGCGGAGTGAATATTTATCCATCCGCATTCGAGCACATCCTGCGCCGATTGCCGGCCGTGGCCGAATATCAAGTTGTTATTTTAGAAAAACATGAAATGACGGAACTCCTGCTTCGCGTCGAACCACAATCCGAATCCAATGCCCCTGATCTGGACGAGGAAATATCCGCTGCCCTTCGCAGCCAGCTCAACCTTCGCGTGCCTGTGGAAATCGTACCGACCGAATCCCTCCCGCGTTTTGAGTTGAAAGCCCAGCGCTGGATACGAGAATAGCCCCATGTCAAACGAAACCCCGCTTTTGCAATTGGAGAATATCTCCCGCGAATTTCCCTCCGCCGAAAATGGCGAGCCGCTGCGTGTGCTGCGCGGGCTCTCGTTGGAGATTGACCACGGCGAATCCATCGCGATCGTCGGTCCTTCCGGTTGCGGCAAGAGCACGCTCCTAAATATCACCGGCACGCTCGATCAACCCACCACCGGCAAGGTTACGCTGGATGGCCAAGATCTCAACACCTTGAATGGCAATGCATTGGCCGCGCTGCGCAACCGCAAAATAGGATTTATTTTTCAAAGTCACCATCTCCTACCGCAATGCACTGTGATGGAGAATGTGCTCGTGCCCACGCTTGCCCACGGCCAAGCTACTGCCACGGACGAAGAACGCGGCCAGCGCCTTCTCGAGCGCGTAGATCTTGGCGAACGCTTGGCCCACCGGCCCGGCCAGCTCTCGGGTGGAGAACGCCAACGCGTGGCTGTTGTTCGCGCGCTGATCAACCAGCCCAAACTCCTGCTGGCCGACGAGCCCACCGGAGCACTGGATCAAACCACCGCCGACAAGCTTGGTCAATTGCTCGTAGAATTGAATCAAGAGGAAAACGTCACCCTCATAACGGTCACTCACTCCGCCGATCTCGCCAACCGCATGGCGCGCACGCTGGAATTATTGGACGGCCAACTTGCCTGACATGACCCGCGCCCGGCTCATTCTCAGCAGCCTCACATATTACGCGCGGTCGCACGTGGGCACGTTACTCGGTGCCATCGTCGCCAGTGCCGTGCTGACTGGTTCGCTGGTTGTTGGCGATTCAGTAAGGAAAACACTTCAGGATCAAGCCAAGCAACGCCTAGGCCACACTCAAGCTGCTCTGCAACAGCACGACCGATTCTTCCGGAGCAAACTGGCATTGGAAATGGAGCTCGGCGAGAGCGCCTTCACTGCCGCCTTGCTCCGCCTCAACGCCGCCGGTTACGTTGAAAACGACGAGGGCGAAATATCCCACCGCGCCAACAGCATCCAGCTCATCGGCATTGACGATGCCTTCTGGAATTTTGCCCTGCTCAAGGCGGATAAGTCGCCCGGTATCAGCAATGGCGAGGCATTGATTAACCCACGCCTAGCTGAGCAACTCAGCCTCAAGGCCGGTGATGAATTTCGCCTGCGCATTGCCAAACCCAGTGTGCTACCACGCGACGCGCCACTCTCCGTAGCGGAAGATCTCACGATGCGCCTGAGCTTTACCGTCGCCAGGGTCACCAGCAAACAATCCGAGCTGGCCAACTTCAGCCTGCGCCCTGGAGCCGTGGAGCCTTACAACGTTTTCGTGCCGCTCTCATGGTTGCAGGAGCGAGCAGATCTGCCTGGCCGCGCTAACGTAATACTCGCCGCTGACATGAGCTCCAAAGGTGTTTCTGATTTGGTGCAGGCCGCCAATGCTCAGCTTCAAAATAAATGGCAGCTCGCCGATGCCGAACTGGAATTGCGCAGCATTGCCACCAACCATTTTATCGAGCTGCGTACCGACCGTATTTTCCTCGATGAACATGCCCTAAAAGCTGCCGTGGCAACTGGCAAATCACACACAACCCTCACCTACATCGCCAATGAACTTCGCAGGGGTACAAATTCCGCGCCATACTCAATGATCACCGGCGTTCAATCCTCCCAGTTTGACAATGCGCCGAAGGGCAATGAGATGCTTATTACTGAATGGCTTGCCAAAGATCTCAGGGCAAAGGTTGGCGACAAGATCGATATGGCCTTCTACGTACTTGGGCTAAACCGTCAACTAGAGGAACTGAGGCACATCTTCAACGTCACCGGCATCGTGCCCACCGAGGAGCCCGGTTGGCGCGAATTGATGCCCAACTTTCCGGGAATTGTCGATAAGGACAATATCCGCGACTGGAACCCCGGCATCGATTTCAACTCTAGCCGCATACGGGATCAAGACGAGGATTACTGGAAGCAACACCGTGGCACACCGAAGGCCTTCATCGCACTGGAAACCGGGCAAACGCTTTGGGGCAACCGTTACGGTGAAGCCACTGCCGTACGCTACAAATTTGCAAAGGGAAAAGGCGAAGAGATTCAGGCCTGTTTACGCAAGGAATTTGACCCAACTAAAATCGGCCTAGTGTTCCGAGACGTGCGCACCGAGGCCGTCAGCGGAAAGTCTGCCAATGATTTTGGAGGCCTCTTTATTGGCCTAAGCTTTTTTCTGGTGATTGCCGCACTCATTTTGATGGGCCTGCTTTTCGCCTTCGGCGTGGAACAGCGCACACCACAAATCGGCACGCTCTTGGCCATTGGCTTCACCGGAAAATCCGTCCGTAACCTGTTGCTTGTCGAAGGCTTGGTGCTGGCTTTGGCGGGGGCCAGCCTAGGTGCCTGGGCGGGTCTGGGCTATACGCAGGCGCTAGTGCATTTGCTCAGTTCCAAATGGACCGACGCACTTGGAAACGGCAGCATAACCTACCATGCCGAGTCAGTTACTGTTGTGTATGGAATTGTTGGCGGATTATTTGTGGCGATCTTTACCATTTGGCTCACGATCCGCAAACTTAGCCAAGCCAGTGCCATAGCCCTGCTGCAGGGCCAACCGGCGGTACAGCCTACAATCCGGTCCGGCCGCAAGGTGGTCATCATGGCGACGATTTTCGCTGCGATCGCCATCGGACTGGGGTTTGCGATGAAGGATGCGCAGGGGCAAATGAAAGCCGGCGGCTTCTTTGGCGCAGGCATGCTGCTGCTCATCAGCTGCCTTTGTATTTGTCATGCTTGGCTGGAGAAGATGGCTCATAGCGGAGGAGCCACATTTGCCTCTTTAAGCGCAATGGGTTGGCGTGGCAGCGCGCGGCGGCGCGGTCGTAGCCTAGCCTGCATTGGATTGCTTGCCTGCGGCGTATTTTTGCTGATTTCCGTGGGCGCGTTTCGACTGGATCCCAACGATGGCGCAGAAGAGCGCTGGTCAGGCACGGGCGGGTTTGCCTTTTTTGGCAAGACTGATGTGCCGGTGCTGTACGACCTAAACACGCAGAAAGGGCGCGAGGAAATGGCTGTGGATGGTGACAAGATTTCTAGCGGCAGCATCGTGCAACTGCGCGTGCGCGAAGGCGATGACGCGAGCTGCCTGAATCTCAATCAAACCCGCGAACCGCGCGTGCTCGGCGTGAATCCAGAAGCGTTGGTCGATAAGAAAGCATTCTCATTTGCCAAAGGCGATGGCTGGGAAATCTTGAATGAAGTGACTGATGGCGCAGTGCCGGCGATCGTGGACATGAATACCGGCATGTGGGCGATGCATGTGAAGGTGGGCGATGTGATCGATTATCCTGATGAAACCGGAGGCACATTCCAGATTCGCATCGCTGGTTTTCTCGCCAACTCCATGCTGCAGGGGGACCTCATCATTTCCGAGAAACAGTTCGTAAAACATTTCCCTTCCGCAAGCGGATACAGTGTGTTTTTGATCGATTCACAAAATACAACGGAGACGGCTGAAGCATTAAACTATGCACTAGAAGATTATGGCCTTGAACTAACGACTGCTACGCAGCGACTAAAAGATTTCAGCAAAGTACAAAACACTTACCTTGACATCTTTCAAGTGATTGGTGGATTGGCATTACTGCTGGGCAGTGTGGGCCTTGGCGTGGTGGTGCTACGTAACGTACTGGAACGTCGTGGTGAACTGGCCCTGCTACAGGCGGTAGGCTTCCGCAAGAACACTCTCCAATGGCTGGTGATGGCCGAGCATGGCGGCTTACTGGCTTTAGGGTTGGTCGGCGGAGTGGTGAGTGCGACGATGGCTGTGCTGCCAGCGCTCAATGCTCCGAGTCAGGGAATGCCGCTTGGCTTACTGGCTTGGATGATTGGTGGTATTCTAGTCAGCGGCCTTTTTTGGACGTGGATGGCGGCAATAATCGCATTGCGCGGAAAATTACTACCGGCATTGCGTAGCGAGTGAAGAGCCATTACACTTGCGCCATGCAAATTCGGTTTTTGCTTTACCTCGCTCCGACATTGTTTTTGGGATGTGTGGTCAGTCCCTCCTCTGTACCTACGGGACCCAATGCTACGCCGATCCTAGCCGAGGGTTTTACCAAAACCCCAGAGGTGCCTGCATCTTGGCTGATTTTGAATGGCGAGGTAGCCTTATCTACGACTAATCGAAATCGATTTTTGGCATTGCCGGCCAAGCCACCGGTAGCCCATGGCGTCATGTTTGGGCCAGCGATGCAGGGTGGGCTGCGGGTAGCGGCACGTTTTAGAGGTGAACAAAAGGGCCGGCAATCACCCGCCTTTGGCGTGGGACTCAATGGCATAAGCGGATACCGACTGTGGGTGAATCCTGCACGACGTAAGCTGGAATTACTTCGCAACGAAGTGCGGGTGCATGAAGTGGATTATCAATGGGTGCCCAATCAGTGGACGCACGTGATGCTTCAAGTACGCGAACTTCCCGGACTGCAATGGGCTATTGAAGCCAAGGCGTGGGATCAAACCCAAAGATTACCAAAGGATTGGATGCTGATTTGGAAGGATGCCGAGGCACCGTTGGCCGGCCGGCCAAGCGCATGGGGCACACCCTATTCAGGCACGCCGATCAGCTTGGATGATGTGCAGGTTTGGCGAATTGACTGATTACAAATCAATCGGACCACCAAGCCGATCGCCGTCCATTTCGTAGATGCCGACGAGGTAGCCGTTTTCCAAAACCTCACCGACCTTTAGGATGCCAAAGATAGTAACCGGCACATCCATGATGGGCTTCACACCTTTGCCCTTGGGCATGCGCACACTAACCCATTCGTTGATCTTAGGCACTGCACCATAGCAACACATGGATTGGTCACGCAGAATCAGAAGCTCGGTAATTTTGCCATCTTCCACCTTGAGCGGAAGCATGTAGCCCTTGAGTGCGATTTTCTTCTTGTCGAAGACCCGAACGGTTTTAGGAATGATATTTTTATCAATAATCGCCTTGGCCTTGGGCTCCGTAATGGGGTCATCAGGCACTTCATAAGCAAATGAAGCGAGCCTATCAAAACCGACCAAGGTATATTCACCGATCTTCCCCAGAGGCACTAACTCAATTGGAGGGGCAGGTGGTTTCCCGGCCTTGGGTTGTTGAACTGGATTAGTGCTTTCTCCACCCACGTGTGACCCGACCAAAACAGAGCCAACCTCACCGTTCTTCGGCTTGGCCACGACGGGCGGCTCTGGAAGTTCAGCCACTTGCTTTGGTGCTGGAAGCTCCTCAATGAACGGTTTCTTTTCCACAGCAGCCTGGCGTTGCACTATCTCACCACGCTGTACCTTCACATTCTGATGGATCGGGGCTTCCTGACTGCACGCTACCCATCCTACCGCCAGCACAAAAATGAAAATTCCCGGCAAATCTTTCATCACATTCAATTTAATCCGGTTTTGTAAATTGGAAAGCAATTTTCGAAAAGATTTTACCCTCAATTTTTAATTCTCTCACTGTTCCATTAAAATTCGCAGCCATTCTTCAACCAATCGACTTCGGCCATATACAGCGAGGTAGGCTGATCGGTGGCGGTGACACCATCCAGTTCAACCGGTTTGAAAATAACCGCCTTCTCTTCATCGCCAACCTTGGCACTTACCTCGATTTGTTCCATGACAAAATTCATTACCCACATCCACAAGCACACCACCATGGGGTGACTTGTGCCCATGTTCGTGGCCATCTCCACCGCCACAACTAAGAGTGACGACCACGAAAACAATTGGCATCCAGTTTTTCATTTCAACTTTGCGGGATGAGATTTTCAGCGACATCGGTGCTGTACGCCTTGAGGGCGGGCACGATGCCCACTACCGCGCCGAGAACAATCAATCCGAATGGCACGTAGGCCATCACCTCGTGCCACTCGAAGGGTCGAAGCGTCACGCCGATTTCATTGCGCAGGATACTTTCAGCCGCAGTCATGATGCCAGCGTAAACCACGAAGCCAATCGCTACGCCGAATGCTGAGATAGTAGCACTCTCAAGCACGATCACGCTGAACACGGTGCCGCGCCGCGCCCCGAGCGCGCGAAGGATGGCAAACTCACGCCGGCGTTCGTTCATGGAATTGTAAATACTGGCCAGCACCGAGCCTGCCGCCACCACCGCCACGAGATACGCCACCCAGGTCAGTACTTTTTCCGCCCAGCCAATCCGCTCGAACAACCGCACAACGACATCGTTGGTGGATTTCACGAAGGTGAGATGGTCGGTGCCCTTGTTGTAAATGTTGTCGAGGCTGTTGGCGTTGAAGGAATGCGCTGTGGGATTGTCGCTCATTTGAATGAGTACCGCGCTCACGTCGCTGGCATAGCGCGGGTCATGGCCGTCCATTTGCTGCAAGCCTTCAATGGGAATCCAAATCACCCGGTCCGCCGGCGTGCCGGTGGGCTTGAGGATGCCCACCACGATGTACTCGTCCTTGTGCGGCTTTTGGCCGGGTGCAAAGTTCAGACCGTGGTAGGGGTTGAATTTCTGGTTCAACCGCAGTCCCAGCTTGCGAGCGGTGAAATCGCCAATCACGGCCTCCTTAGCCCATTCGGTTTCGTTTTGGATAAAATATTCACCCACGGCGATTTCATATTTTTGCCCTGGCGAATGCTCGGCGGAAAAGAGGTCGTGCGTGGTGCCCACGATCCGGAAGCCCTCGTAGTTGTCACCCACAGCAATTGGCACGGCGTTTTTGTAAAAACGCTTGTACTTCGTTTGAAACATTTCGTAATCCGCCGTGCTGATGAGGCCGGGCGATGAGTCCATGTGGAAAAGGCTGTTCATCACCAGTTGCAATTGCGACCCGCGCGGGCCGAGGATGCAATCGAAGCCGCCGGTCACATTCTTAAATTCCCGCTGAGTCTGGTAATTTACCACCCACACTCCCATTAATAGTCCACCACCCAGACCGATGCTTGAGGCGGTGATAACTGTAGACAGCGCGTGCTGCCGTAGGCTCTTAACCACAATCGTGGAAATGACGACCGGGTTCAGACACAATTGAACCAGCAGATACACGGCAAATCCCAGCAGCAGCAACCCCACCCCAACAATCACTAGCCATAGCACCAGCGGCAACTCAAGCCCTTCGGCATTCACGCTTCCACCTCCTGCACGGCAAGGTTTATCTCTGCCAAGTCACGGCAATGATCAAACTGCTCCAGCACGGCTTGGTCATGGCTCACCAGCAACAGGGCTGCCCCATTTTCCTGGCAGAGTTCCCGAATGAGCTCGATAGCCACGAGTGTGTTCTTGGGGTCGAGATTTCCCGTTGGCTCATCGGCCAGCACCAGCTTGGGCTTGTTCGCCAGTGCCCGCGCCACTGCCACCCGCTGTTGTTGGCCGACCGACAGCTGCGATGGTCGATATCCCAATCGGTCGCCAAGATCCACGCGCTTCAGCAATTCCCAAGCGAACGCTCGATCCGCGACCCGGCCAAAGCTCATCCCTAGCAACACATTCTCCAGGCACGTGTAGCCCTGCAGCAGGTTGAAGGTTTGGAAAATATAACCAATGGTTTGCGAGCGCAACTGGTCGCGTTGGCCTTCGCTAGCGGTGGCCATGTCGATGCCATTGAGCAGCACGCAACCGTTGTCGGGGCGCAGGATGCCGGCGATACAATTTAGAAAGGTCGTCTTGCCCGTGCCACTGGCCCCGCGCAGGGCGAGCTGCTGCTCCACCTCCAGGGCGAACTCCGGCACATCAAGTACCGTCAAAGGTTCGCCCTCAGGCGTGCGGTAAATTTTTCTGAGATTTTGAATCTCCAGCAACGGCATGGCCGCGAGGTTAGCGCATGGCCGGCGTGGTGTCGATGGCGGTTTGGCGTTGACGGCACCACCGCCGTAGCTATGATGCGCGGCCCGCTCTTTTCAATGGCGGACATTACTATGGCTATCAAAGTTGCAATTAACGGTTTCGGACGGATTGGTCGACTGGCTTACCGCGCGATGGTGGAACAAGGACTTGTGGGCAGCGCAATCGACGTAGTGGCCGTGGGCGATATTGTGCCTGCTGACAATCTCGCTTACCTCGTAAAATACGACTCTACGCAGGGGGTATTCCCCGGTGAAGTCACCCATGAGGGCGATGACACGCTTTATGTGAATGGCGACGAAATGAAGGTCGTTAGCGCACGCGAACCTAACGGCCTACCATGGAAAGAAATGGGTGTGGACGTGGTTATTGAATCCACCGGCCTCTTTACCGCTGCTGAAAAGGCAAAGGGCCATATCGAGGCTGGAGCCAAGAAAGTCATCATCTCTGCACCGGCCAAGGATGAGGATCTCACCGTGGTAATGGGTGTAAACGACGACCAGTATGATCCTTCAAACCACCACATCGTTTCCAATGCCTCCTGTACCACCAATTGTCTGGCACCTGTAGTACACGTTTTGCTTAAGGAAGGCTTTGGAATTGAAGAGGGGTTGATGACCACTATCCACTCCTACACCGCCACGCAAAAGACTGTAGACGGTCCCAGTAGAAAGGCTTGGCGCGATGGCCGTGCCGCCGCTACCAACATTATTCCTGCCAGCACGGGTGCTGCCAAGGCAGTGAGCCTCGTTTGCCCCGCCGTGAAGGGAAAACTCACAGGCATGGCCTTCCGCGTACCCACCCCCACTTCCAGTGTGGTAGATCTAACCGTGCGCACCGAAAAAGAAACCAGCTACGCCGAGATCTCCGCCGCCATGAAAAATGCCAGCGAAACCTACCTCAAGGACATCCTCGCCTATACTGAGGACGAAGTCGTAAGCACCGACTTCATTCACTGTGCAAATTCGAGCATCCTTGATCAAGGTGCCGGCATGGAGCTCAACAGTCGTTTCTTCAAGCTCGTCAGCTGGTACGACAATGAGTGGGGCTACAGCAACCGCGTCGGCGACCTGCTCAAGCTGATGATCGACAAGGGCATTTAACTTTTAACCCAACGCACAACTTAATAAAGGCGGCGACTATCGGTCGCCGTTTCTTTTTCACACCCCGTCGATAACTTCCCCGGCAGGAATAGGAAAACAGGGGTATATTGTGATTGAGGAGTAGAAAATGTGGTACGCAGGACAGCGGGTCAAGTGCATGAACGACCACTTCTCAGGGGCCATCTGGGACTGGACCTCCACCGTTCCCCGAGAAGGTCACATGTACACCGTCGCGGATTTGGATTACCTGCCGCAGTGGAACACCCGCACCCCTATCCTGAGTTTCCTTCTGCAGGAATTGCACGGCCACGAAGACTGCACCTACTTCTCGGCATGGCGGTTTGAACCGGCGGAAAGCGATCCTCCTTGGGCGGAAGACGCACATATCCACCCGCGCCGATTCTCTGCCCGCCAATAGAGTCGCAGGGACGGGGAACGCCCCCGTCCCTAGCGGCTTGCTATTTGCCCCTATTCACGGCAAATCCTTCTTATGCTCAGTCAGCAAACGCATACGCTGCAGGTGGCCACGAAGGGCCGAGAGTTTCATGACATCACGCGCGAGGTGGCCGCCAAGGTGAAGGCCGCCAAGATAACTGAAGGACTCGCCACGGTGCATTTGCAACACAC
This sequence comes from Limisphaerales bacterium, assembly GCA_965659445.1. Classification (GTDB taxonomy): domain Bacteria; phylum Verrucomicrobiota; class Verrucomicrobiia; order Limisphaerales; family UBA1100; genus UBA1100. The sequence continues at coordinate 16,495 of CBFHWX010000023.1, forward strand.
GAGCGCGTCACTGGTGATTCAGGAGAATGCGGACCCGGGCGTGAGACGGGATTTGGAGCGGTTCATGGCGCGGGTGTGTGTGGATGGGGACCCGATGTTCGAGCACGATTACGAAGGGCCCGATGACATGCCCGCCCATGTGCGCACAGCGCTAACGGCGGTGAATCTATCCATCCCCATCACCAACGGCCGGCTCGCGCTGGGCACGTGGCAAGGCATTTATCTGTGGGAACACCGTCACGCGGATCATCACCGCAAGGTGACGGTGCACATTCTGGGTGAGTAAATATTATTTCTTAAGCTCTGGCGGCGTGGGAGCAAACACGCGCAGGCTAATTCCCTGTTGAGTAACCTGCATGCCGCTCACGGTGTAATGGAAGTACTTGGAGACTTTCTTATACTCGGGCAGCAACTTGAAATCCAGCCACTCACTGACATTCGCCCCACCTTCGCGCAGTCCGGTATCCGGATCGATTCGACCACCCGGACCAGGTAAACCACCCAGCATGCCTTCGAGGAAGCCGGGGTTTTCCTGCAGAAGATCAAAGATCGAGCGGGCCATGGGTTTCTGGCTTTCGTAGGCAAAAAAGCCGGACTTGAACCCGCCCACTTTGTCCGCGGCCTCTTTCAGGCCGGGCAGATCGATCAATTTCTTGGCATCTTTTTTAGGGCCTTTCAGGAAACCTTCCAACGCCTTTTCATTAAGCGATAGCACAAGGTACTCGCCCGCAGAGGTGAGATGCACAGCTTGCTCAGCTCCCTCGAATGCGCCGCCAATGGGATAGGTGTAGATTGTGCGGCCATCCAACTCACGTTCCTCCGGTGGCTCGGGGAGCACTGCCGCAACCAGGGTTCGAATGGCTTTGGAGGTGACGGCTGGCTTGGTGGATTTCATCAGGAACAGGCTGGAGGGAGAAATGATGTCGTTTAGTTCCCCGCCTTCGGGCGGTTGCTCGATAACAATGAAGTCATCACCGAGGGTCTCGATTAGTTGTTCCTTAAGGTTGAAGTCCGGATCGTCGGCGCGAATAGAGACCTCAAATACACCGATGACACCGGCGGCCGCGGGAGTGATTTCCGTAATCATGCCCACAAATTTTTCCCAAAGCTCTTTGCCGCTATGGCGCGAACGCCCAAAGCTGGTGACATTTGCCCCGACAAATGCCGGTGGACCCGACTCCTTCGATGGGGCTGCCAGCATGGCGAACAATCCGCGGCGGCCGGCTTCGGGCACATCGAAAAATACATGGAACATTTCGCCGTCCTTATCCTGTTGCACGGAAACACTGATGCTGCGCAGGCCCTTAAGACCAAGCGCGCCAATCACACGGTCGGGCGTGGGAACCAGCGGGTTGGGATCCTGCTCTTCATCCGGATCCAACCGTTTCTCGATCTGCTCTTCAGCAATTTCCAATACTACAGAAAAGTCCAGCCAGGCATAACCCAGCGCGCCTTTAAACTGATCCTCATGGCGCTGCACAAAGTCTTCATTCTGCTTCAACGACTTGCCCTTTTTCTTTGCCCGATGCAACGCCACCACTTCCGATGCCAAAGCCCTATTGCTCGCTCCAATCATCAACGAGCCAGACTGGCCAAGAAACAACCCCAGACTCATAGGGCCTCGTTCTTCCGGTGCCTTGACGTGAATGAAGTCCGTTCCTTGAATACGAAGGCGATCGTGCGGCACGGCATTGTCCACCAGTGTTTCGCGTAGATCAGCAAGCTTTTCCTTCAAGGCCTCAGAATTTTTTCCGCTATCCAGGATAAAAATAGCCCCGGGAATTTCCTCGCCCACTTGCCGCGTCAGCGCAAACGTCAACTGACCCTGCAGTAAACTCGAATATTCGTTGATGTCTAAGTTGGCCTGGATGAGCAGGGGCTCAAGAATATTTTTTTCCACAGCAAATGAAAACTTTTCGGTAAACCGTGCCATCGAGGGGTCGTTCCAGAATCGCATCAGGGGTACGGCATTAAAGGCGGTGCGTGCTGCATTCGCGTCGGGCACGGTGGACAGGGCAAAAGTATTGGCCGGCAGGATGGATTCTGGGGTGACAGCAGCACGGCCGGTAAAGGCAAGCGCTCCTATTAAACTGACGAGAAACACGCGGGTTTTCATTTCGATTTATAAATGCAGATCCCAATCCGCGGTTACGCGAAATCGGGTAGACAGGCATTTTACCCTGCCCCGGACTTAATGCAAGCGTTCACGTGCGGCTGCCAACTCGCCAGGCGTGTTGATATTATCCAGTTGCCCCCAATCGGTCTTGGGAACGCGCAGACGCCGAGCACGGATTTTTCGGGCAAAGGCCTGTAGTGAAAGCTGACCGGCGGCCAATTGGGCCTCTACTTTGGGTAGGGTTTCCGATGCAAGACAGAAGGGAAAACCGACGTTGCCGTGTACAGTGGCGAAGACTGCCGGTGCAGGCACAGCGAGCAATCTCTCCACCAAATCCCGCTGCAGGAAAGGCATATCACAACTGAGAAACAGAACACGATCAGCCTTGGTACCGCACAAGGCGGTTTCAATACCACCCAAAGGCCCATAGCCTGGTAGGCGATCCACCCTTAAAACACAGAAAGGTAGGCCAAGAGTAGACGCCAAGACACGAGCATGCCCAAGGAGAGTGCGGCGCCCAAGGCGTAGTCGGGCTTTTTCCTTGCCCATGCGGAGGCTTCGACCTCCGGCTAGAATCACGACCTCAATCTTGTATTTCTTGCTCATTGTCTGAAAAACGGGTTGCCTTTTATTATCTGTCTGCTAATTTGCCCGCCCTTTTCCCGCTGAATTGGCTGGAAGAGTCAAGGTCTGAAATATCCTACTCCGGGTGGAGCAGGCGGCCACAATAACACTAAACAGTAATCCCGTCATCCTGCGGGATGGCCCGTGAGGGTCTGGAACAAGGGAACACATTATGAGCACAGGTATTCAAGAACTGCTGGAGGCGGGTGTCCATTTCGGCCACCAAACCCGTCGGTGGAACCCGAATATGAAGCCTTATATTTTTAAGGCACATAACGGCGTCCACATCATCGATCTAGCACAAACCGCGCAGCAACTCGATAGTGCGTGCAATTTCATTGGCAACACAGTCCGCGGCGGCGGCAAGGTGCTGCTGGTTGGCACTAAGAAACAGGCTCAAACGATTGTTCGTGAAGTGGCCGAAACCAATAACCAACACTATGTGACCGACCGGTGGCTGGGTGGCATGTTAACCAACCTGAAGACGGTGAAACAGCGCCTTAAGCGCCTCAAGGAAATTGAGGGGATGGAAGAGGATGGCAGCATCACCAGCTATGTGAAGCAGGAGCAAGCCTCTATCCGTCGTGAAAAAGCCCGACTAGTGAAGAACCTGGGTGGCATCCGCCAAATGGACAGTGTGCCCGACGCCGTGTTCATTGTAGACATCAAGCGCGAACACAACGCCGTGGCGGAAGCCCGCAAGCTGCGTATCCCGATCGTGGCCATCGTAGACACGAACTGTGACCCGGAAATCATCGATTACCCAATCGCCGGCAACGACGATGCGATCAAGTCAATCCAAGTCATCGTGGAGGCCATCAGCAAGACCATTGCGCAAGCGAAGGGCGAATTTATTGCCAAGACTGGTAAGGATGAAGACAGTCCCAAAGATGAGGAAGCGCCGCCGGAAACTCCGACTGAAAATGTCACAGCACCTGCTGAAGAGCCACCCACAGGAAAACCGACTGAAGAGCCCGCGACTGTAAATGAAGAGGCACCCAAATCTGAAAACGTGGCTGATCAAATTTACAAGGCTTGTAAGCGTTTGGGTACGGATGAAAAGGGAATCCTCAATGCTCTAAACCTACTGAGTTCTACAGATGAATGGCAGGCGGCCAAGGCAATATTCCAGTCCAAATATGGTGACTTCCATGATGGGGACATTATCAAGTGCTTGAATGAGGAGCTGAGCGCCCCGGAAATGGAAGAGTACGTTCACACGCCGATGAAGGGCAAGGGCATCGAACTTTAAGTCACACTATCACAAACACTGATTGTAAAAGAGAATTCTATAATGGCTGAAATTACTGTAGCACAAATTGGCAAGCTCCGTCAGCAAACTGGCGCGGGCATGATGGACTGTAAAAAAGCACTCACCGAAAACGCCGGCGATCTTGAATCCGCCACCGAATGGCTGCGCAAAAAAGGGACGGCCACGGCAGAAAAGAAATCTAGCCGGACCACTTCCGAGGGAGTAATTGCCCGTCACTTGTCGGCTGATGGGAAAATCGGCACGCTGGTGGAAGTCAACTGTGAAACCGATTTTGTGGCCAAGAACGAGAGCTTCCAGGAATTCTGCAGCGAGGCTGCAACTGTGTTGAACGAAAATCCAGAGGCGGATCTTGAGGAGAAGCGCTCCAATATGGTGGCGGAGATTGGCGAGAATGTTAGATTTACCCGACACCAAAGCCTAGGCATCGAAGGGCATGGCGCCGTAGCTGCGTATATCCATCACGGAGCCAAAGTGGGTGTGCTGGTAGCTGCGGAAACAGGCAAGGCGGAAACAGCCGACAGCGATGCCTTCAAGGCGTTGTTGAGGGATCTCACCCTGCAAATCACTGCCGCCAGCCCAACTGTTGTGGATCGGGATGAAATGGACCAGAAGACGGTTGATAAGGAACGTGAATTTGCTGCGGAACAATTCAAGGACAAACCCGCTCAGGCGATTGAAAAGATTGTGGAAGGCAAGATGGAAAAATACTTCTCCGAGTATTGTCTCGTGGATCAGCCCTTCGTGAAGCAGGGCGACCTAGCCGTGAAGGACCACATCGTTGCCGTAGGAAAATCACTGGAGGATGCCATAAATGTGAAGGGATTCCTCCGCTTCCAAGTGGGCGAAACACAGGAAGATTAAAGGGTTAGGTTACGCGGCGGTTTGCCTGAAGGCGGCCGCTTTTTTTGTGCATTCATTTGACGCGAAGGGGCTTGAGGGAGTAGAAATCACTCCCGTTGAAACGCACATCGAAAAGCCTGACCAAACCCAAGTACAAACGCATTCTGCTCAAACTCTCCGGTGAGGCACTCGGAGGCGAGCAAGGTTACGGCATTTGCCCAAAAACCGTTGCCAATATCGCCAATCAAATCGGGGAACTGCAAGATCTCGGTGTCCAGGTGGTAATAGTGGTGGGCGGAGGCAATATTTTCCGCGGACTTGAGGGTGAAGACGCCGGCATCGACCGGGCCACCGGCGATTACATGGGTATGCTCGCCACCATCATCAACTCGCTGGCGTTGCAGAATTCCCTTGAGCATCACGGCGTGGAAACACGCGTGCAAACGGCGATTGAGATGAGTGAGGTGGCCGAGCCGTTTATCCGGCGCCGAGCGATACGGCATTTGGAGAAAGGACGCGTAGTGATTTTTGGTGGTGGTACTGGAAATCCCTATTTCTCCACCGACACCGCCGCGGCGCTACGCGCCAATGAAATCACCGCAGACGTCATTCTCAAGGCCACCAAGGTCGACGGCATCTACGACAAGGATCCGGAAAAGAACCCCACAGCCAAGCGATTCCAGAAGATTTCCTATCTGGATTGTTTGCAAAAACAACTGCGTGTGATGGACTCGACGGCATTTTCCCTTTGTATGGATAATTCCATGCCCATCATCGTCTTCGATTTATTCAAACCCCATAATATTCGCAACGTGGTGCTGGGCAATAAGATTGGCACCCTCGTCAGCAGCTAGGCAATTTTCCTTCCCACAACTGCGGCTCACACCTAGAATGGACAAATGCCAGTTGATGATATCCTCCTTGAGGCGGAGGAAAAAATGCTAAAAAGTGAAGAAGCGATGGTAAGCGAATTTGCCGGTGTACGCACCGGCAAAGCTTCCCCCGCACTTGTGGAGAACCTCATGATCGAGGCCTACGAGGGTAGTAGCATGCGACTCTTGGAACTGGCCTCCATTAGCACCCCCGAGATGCGTACGATCATGATCCAGCCGTGGGATGCCTCCACCGTGCAGGCTATTGACAAGGGAATCCAAGCCGCAAACCTTGGTCTCAATCCTTCCGTAGACGGGAAGATCATCCGTATCAACCTCCCCGACCTAACCAAGGAACGCCGTGAGGAACTGGTTAAGGTCGTTCGAAAGATGGCGGAGGACGGTCGCGTAGCAGTACGTCACGTGCGTCGTGAGGCCATCGACACGCTAAAGGCCGAAAAGAAAAAAAGCGATATCACAGAGGATGACTTGACTGGAGGCGAAAAGGAAGTCCAGAAGCTTACTGACACATACGTGAAAAAAATCGACGATCATCTCAGCAGCAAGGAAGAAGAGATTCTCACTGTCTAACCAAGGCATATTATGGAAATAGAAACTGATCAGGAACCCAAAACGCATCTCGATCTGCTACCCATCAAGCAGAGCACCGAGCAGCTGTGCGAATCTATCGTGAACCAGGAAGGCTTTGCCGAGCTTTACAAGAAAATTGAGGCGTTTATCAACGATGAGAAACTCAAGTATGAGTATGGTGTGCTTAACGACCGCGGCGCCCTACTCCAGCAAATGCAACAGAATGGCGCGGAAATTAAGGAGGCTGAAATTGTGGAATTCGAAAAGCTCCGGGAAGAGTTCATGAATAACACTGTCGCCACCGATTTTCTAGAAGCGCAGGAAGAAGTGCAGCAACTGCAGGACAAGATTCATCAGGTGATCGCCAAATCCTTTGAAATCGGTCGCGTACCGCAGCCGGAAGATTTTGATTTCTGTAGCGATGGCTTCGGTCACTGTGGTTGTGAATAATACTGTGAAAATCACACGCCGGACATTCCTCACCACCACAACAACAGCCGGCGTCACTTTTGCTGCCGAACCCTTCAATCGACTGGGTAACCCCAACCTGCGCTTAAGCCTCGCCGCCTACTCATTCCGATCATTTTTTAAGTTTCAGAAAAACAACATGCGCGAGGTAAAGGCCAAGCCCATGGACATGTTCAAGTTCATCGACTTCTGTGCCGATCACGGTTGCGATGGCACGGAACTGACCAGTTACTTTTTTCGCCACAACGTCACACGCGACTACCTCATCGCCTTGCGCCGACACGCGTTTTTGCGAGGGGTGGAAATCAGTGGCACCGCCGTCGGCAATAATTTTTCCCTACCCAAAGGAGACGCGCGCGATGCGCAAATTGCCTATGTGAAGAAATGGATCGACCATGCCGCCGTGCTCGGCGCACCGCACATCCGCGTATTTGCTGGCCGCGAGACCAAAGATGTGGAACGCGCCGAAGCCGACAAATGGGCCATCGCGGGCCTGCGGGAATGCTGCGATTACGCTGGCAAACGCGGCATCTTCCTTGGCATTGAAAACCACGACAGTATCGGTGATGCCAAAACCCTGATCAACTTCCTGAAGGCTGTCGACCACCCATGGTTCGGCGTGAACCTGGACAGCGGCAACTTTCGCACCGCCAATCCCTACGAGGATTTTGCTGCCTCGGCGCCGTACGCGGTGAATGTGCAACTGAAAGTGGAACTCAAGGTCGCCGGCAAAAAGGAGGAGGCCGATCTCAAGCGCATGGCGGACATTTTACGCAAGGCAAATTATCAGGGCTACGTGGTTCTGGAATATGAGGCGGCCGAAGATCCTTACGCAGTAATCCCTACGCTGTTGAAGAAATTGCGTGGAATTCTGGCTTGAGGGCCTCCAGCTTACTCAGAGTTACCCGAGTCTCCTTTTACGTGCTTGTCGAACCAGTTTACCATTTCTCGCAGCACATGCCCCACGCTCTCGCGCGCCTGATACGTGTGTGATTCATGCGGCAGCATCACAATGCGTGCCTTGCCGCCGTTGCCCTTGATGGCGCGGTACAATCGCCTGGTTTGCTCAGGCGTAGTGGCAGGATTATTATCCTTCTCGCCATGAATCAACAGGAGCGGATCGCGAATCTTTGGCACAGCCAGCAGTGGTGACATTTCCAGATACGTCTCCGGCGCCTGCCATAGCGTGCGACGTTCATTCTGGAAACCGAATGGCGTGAGGGTGCGATTAAACGCGCCACTGCGTGCCACGCCTGCCCGGAACAGATCGCTGTTCGCCAGCAACATCACCGCCATGAAACCTCCGTAGCTGTGCCCGCCCACACCCACACGACTCCGATCGCATACACCCATCTCCACCACCGCATCAATGGCGGCCTCAGCGTTGGCAACAATTTGTTCGGCAAACGTATCATTAGCCGTCTCGGGATCACCCACAATCGGCATGGCTACTTGATCCAAAACCGCATATCCCTCCAGCGCCAGGAAGCGCGGTGAGGCACCGGCAAAAATGGAAAACCGGTGGGGTGAATTGGCCACCTGCCCCGCCACTGTGCCCTGTGTGTACGCGCGCGGATAAGCCCAGAGAACAGTGGGGAGTCGCTTACGATCGGGATCGGTCAAGTCATAGCCAGGGGGCAGATGCAGCATGCAGTTTAGTTTCACGTCGTCACCGCGATTGTAGCTGACCAACTTCTTGGTTACCCCCCGAAGTGACCGAGCCGGATCTTCGATATCCGTTAACGGCCTGCGTTCCGATCCACCAACCTTGCGCAGAAAATAATTGGGATGCTCCGACTGAGTTTCGTGACGCGTTACAAATTCCTGACCATCATCGGTCATCAGAGCCACGACGGCCTCATAACTATCCTCCGGGCACTTGAATAATTGTTTCCGTTCAAACCGAACCAAGTCCAATCGATCCAAAAATGGCCGATCCCCTTCAGGCGAAGATCCATTTCCATTGAGAAAAATAGACTGCTGAAAAACCCGCATAGCACGCTTGCCATTGGGCAGCTGACGCATCAGAGGATGGCCCGGATGCTCGTAGCGTTCTGCCACGGAATGGTTCCAGAGCAGCCGATCAGGAATGTCCGGATTATCAGGATTTACAAACCGTGTTCTATACGAGTTACTCGTGCTCTCATATTCACGCACCAGTGCCACTCCACGGGTTTCGCCCCATAGAATTTTGGAGAAACGATACTCAAGCTTGGTCACTATCCTTGGAAGTTGACTATCAAAGGGAGCCTCGAGCATCATTACGCGATCGCGAATGGGCACATCACGATTGGGATCACCGCCATCCAACGCCTCGACCCACACAATGGTGGCAGGCGTGCCCGTGGGACGCCAGTGATGTCCTCGCGGTTGCACCGGCACACCACCGGTTGCCACATCTTCAGTCGTTGGGCGAATGTCCACTCGTTTCACCTCCGCTTCTCGATCCCACACCTCAATACTGCGCGGAAAAAATTGCATCGGAGTTTGATAGGAATAGGGAGGGTGCACGCGCTCTACCAACACATAACGGCCGTCAGGTGAGATATCGTAACGGGCAAAAATAGAAGGGCGACCGAGCATGGCACGGCGCATTCTACGTGTTTCCACTAGGGTCAATTGCGAGGTGAGATAGTAGTCAAACAATTTTTCGTCATGTGCATTTCGCAGCAAATCTGAATACGTAGGAACCGCCCCTTCATTCGGGCCAGTTTCCTGTACTACCGGCCCGGCAGGTGACCGTGGAGATATTGGTGCTTTGCCGCGTGAAGCTGGAAGGGTCAGGCACAGGATGCCTTTGCTGTCTGGCATCCACTGAAACGATCGGCCGAGTATCGCGTTAATCCTCGCCCCAGGAACCTTTTTGATCTGCCGTGTTGCTGCTTCCCCCACCCAAAGGCTAACCTCAGCGCGATTGTATTGAAGGAATGCAAACTGTTTACCATCCGGAGACCAAATCGGAAGACTAAATCGCTTGAGACCATTTGGCAGCCCAATTAGAAATTTTTGTCCTGTATATACCTCCTTAATCTCAATCCGCATATAGTAAGTGGGCGAGGCGGAACCATTATTGAGTGGATTGATGCGAACTCCGGCAAGGGCTAGCACAGGTGAAGCTAAATCTCCAATACGCCGAAATCGATGCCCTTCGGCAATCAGCAAATGCCGTCGGTTCGGGCTCAAAGAAACGCGCGGCATTGGCCGGGACGCGAAGAGTTCCTTGGCGGCCTCAGGAGGATCTAAGTATTTCTGTTGAGCAAACCCAAATCCGCAGCCAAAGATGAGAAAACAAAATGTGATTGTGCGTGGATTCACTCTGTATCTGTGAGTAATCATTTCAAAACATCAAGCCCGCGGCAAGCTCCTTGCCTCCCACCGCAACGAAGGGTATTTTGACGGCTCATGTCTCGTTATGTTCAAATTGTTTTCATTCTGAGCCTTTTTACGGTTTTAGCCTGTATTAAATCACCCACTGCCCTTCCAAGATCTGCCAAACCGGGAGACACTTTTGACCTCCAAAAACTGAGGTCCATCGGTAGCGCTATCGCCGAGGCGCGGGCGGAAAAGCGGCTGCCGGGAGGTGTATTATGGGTTGAGCGCAACGGTATCCATTTTACGAAGGCTTACGGTAAAGCAAGCATGAAACCTGACCATATCCTGACACAACTTAACACAATCTACGATGCCGCTTCACTTACTAAGGTGGTCGCCACCACCCCCGCGGTGCTGTTGTTGCACGAGCGCGGCAACATAAGTATTAATGACACCGTCAAAAAATACCTGCCCGAGTTCAACGGCGACGGTCGTGACACGGTTACCCTTCAACATCTACTCACTCATACCAGCGGACTACGCCCGGATATCTCCCTCACCGGCTGGAAAGGTCACGCCGAGTGTATCGCCAAGTGTGTCGCCGAGAAACTGCGATCCAAGCCGGGCGAACAATTCAAGTATAGCGACATCAATTTTCAGTTACTTGATGAAATCATCCGTCGCGTCACTGGCCAGCGGCTTGATGTGTTTTGTGAAAAGGAAATTTTCAAACCGCTTAAGATGACTGACACTGGCTACAACCCGTCCGCCGCAAAGCACAATCGCGTTGCTCCTACGGCCATCACAGATGGCAAGGTCTTGCAGGGTATAGTACACGACCCGCGCGCGCGCAAAACTGAAGGTGTCGCCGGCCATGCCGGTCTTTTCACAACCGCGCCTGATCTCGCTCGCTACGCGAAGATGCTGTTGCAGAAAGGCGAACTGGATGGAGTTCGACTATTCAAACCAGAGACTGTGAAGTTGATGACCACCGTGCAAACGCCCTCTACTCTTTCGGTAAGACGCGGCTTAGGCTGGGACATCGACACCGGCTACTCTAGTCCGCGTGGGCTCACGAACGGCACCCAGTTTCCACTCGGCTCCTACGGACATACCGGTTTCACGGGACCATCCATCTGGATCGATCCGTATTCGCAGACCTTTGTCATCTTTCTCTGCAACCGTGTCCATCCCACTGAGAATGGTCCCAGCATAATACCACTCCGGCGCACGATCGGTACATTGGCCGCCGAAGCAGTGAAAGGATTTGATTTTCATAACGTACCCGGAGCCTTGCCGGTACGTGAAGGGAATTAATCGATCTTCGGCTCAGGCCAATCTTTCTTGTCCTTCGGTGACACTTCAATTTTCAATGACGGCTTCCAGTCGTGTTTTTTGCGGTTTACTACCAAGCCACGTTGCAACAATTCCACCTCATGCCGCCGGCCCGTTGCGTTTCCATTCTCGCCGAAAAGATTGAAAGTCACTACCCCTGGCAAATAGGTAAGATCCGCATAAAACCACTGCCCAAACGGAACCGCCACCGGCAATTGAATGGGTGTCACTAGATTCGTGGTCACGGGCTTGAAATCCGGCGGTAATTTTTCGCCATTGAAAACAACCGAACAATTCTCAATTCCTTTACTCATGAGACTTGCCTGCAGCATGGGCGCACCAAACTGATTGGTAGTAAATGTGACTTCCCATCCGCCGTCCTTAGAGCGAAGTGATTGATCAGTGGAATAGAAAACCGTGTAAATCACGATGGCGATGACGAACATGCCCGCCGCAAAGGGCAGCATGTTGTCGCGCGGGAGTTTGGTTGATGATACCTCTACCATAAAAACCCCCCCGCACCCTGCCGTGAGGCGAAAGCGGGGGCAAGATTCTATAGCTTAATACTCGCTCTTCTTGGTAATACCTGGCTTCGGTACGGGATAAAAACCGTCCTTATCGGCAGTAACCGGTGCCTTGCTGTCAAAGCCTTCCAGCTTGTCCAAGTCCGGCGCGAGCGGCTTGGCGTTGAGCGCGTCATCCCACATGACCTTTTGGCCGGTGTGCGCAGCCATACGGCCCATGTTGCAAACCTGGCTGGCTAATGCTCCCCGTTCAGCCTCGTTATAAGGCTTATCGTTGCGTATGGCTTCGAGTAAATCCTCCCACTCATCCTGATATGGATTGCTCTCACGGGCAGGGAATTTCCATGTCTGATTTTTGGGGTTTGGAGTCAGCCCACTATACAAAGCACTAGGAGCAGGCCAGTGACCATTGGCAGAGAATGTACCAAAGCCTTTGGTACCATGCACATAACTGGCAAACTCATTGTGACAACCCTCAATGGTACGACCATAATGCATCAGCTTCGTGCCGTCAGCATATGTGTATTCCACCGAATAGGTATCTAAGTTTTGATCCACGTATGGCTGTCCTTGTCGATTTTTTGTGTAATGTTTACCGCCAGTTGCCTGTGCCATGATCGGCCATGACCATTTGTCTCGCGTACCAATCACATCAAAGGGATCACCTCCAGTATGTTCCGGATCGCCCATAGCGGCACCTTTCATCCAGCAGCATTCATCAATATTGTGGATGTAAAAATCATTGAAGCACCCTCCGCTAGCCCAGATGAAACTGTGAAAGCGCCGGATCTGCCAGCGAATCTCCTCCATGTCCTTATACTGCGGGCGCATTTGCTGCGGGATGGTTCGCGAAGAGGCCACGGGCCCGTGCATACGATAGCTACGCATCAGCACGATGTCTCCGATTGCGCCTTCCTGAATCTTATCAGCCATGGCACCACGCGCCCGGCTGTGGCGGCACATGAGGCCCACACCCACTTTCAAATTCTTCTTCTTTGCAACCTTGTTGATCTCAAGAATCTTCTTCGTACCATACCCATCGGCCGTCACCGGTTTCTCCATAAATACGTTGATGCCTTTCTCAACAGCGTACTTGTAAAACACCCAGCGGAAAGCCGGAGGGGTGGTGAAAATCGCTACGTCTCCCTTGCTTAGATTATCGATGGCATTTTTGTAACCATCAAAGCCTATGTATCCACGCTCTGGCCGACCATTTTTCCCTTCCTTCCCCAGATCAACCTTATCCTTGAACCTCTTCTTAAGACCATTGTAACTACTCTGCAGCTTTTCATCAAAAATGTCAGCAATGGCTACGAGCTTGGTGGGTCCGTGCCCGGCAGAGACAGACAGCGCGTTATTGGCCGCACCGTTGCCACGTCCGCCTGCACCCACTAGCGCAACTTTTACAGTGTCATCCACGTTGGCATGCACGTGGGGCAATGCCACACCGGCCAATGCCGAGGCGGCGGTTACCTTGCCGGAGGTCTTGATAAAGTCACGACGGTTTGGAATAGAATCAGTCTTCTTTGGCATGGGCCAAGGGTCGCCTTGCAAGTCACAACCGTCAATAAAAGATGCCGCTATTTAGCCAACACCTTGTCCATTGCCGACTTGATTTCTGGCAAATCCGCGTAGGGATCCTTTTGGAGCTTACTGTAGCTTCGTAATTGATCGGTCATCGTAGTGACAACCTTTTTTGATACAGGATCACTAAAGAGATTAGTCATTTCATCCGGATCTTTCTCTAGATCAAAAAGCCACGGATCACCCATGTCCGAGTAAACCAGTTTATAACGATCACTCACTGCACATAGCCACGGTTTGCCGGCACTAGTGGAGCGAATAAAGGCCATATCATTCCAATCGGCTTTGGATCCAGTAAAGAGAGCTGTTGCATCGCGACCATCGACCTTTTGCCCGTGCTTGGTATTCATCAGGTTCATTACCGTGGGCATAAAGTCCACACAACTTAAGGCTTCATCAACCACGGTGCCGCCCTTGATTTTGCCCGGTGTATAAATAAGAAAAGGAATACGTGCTGAACCTTCATAGGGCACTCCCTTGTTCAATCTTCCATGTTCACCACACAGATCACCATGGTCACTAGTGAAGACGATAATAGTATTATCTATCTGCCCATTCTTGCGCAGCGTATCGAGAATACGTCCGATATTATCATCCAGACACTTCACCATGCCGTAATACTTGGGCATCAGAATCCGAATAGTATCAGCAGTAATCCGAGGCGCCTTGGCCGCCCACCTTGGAGTTTGTGCGCGGGTTTTATTGACTGAACGTGGGATAGGCGGCTTTACGTCCTCATACATGGTGTCGTAAGGCGCGCGCACGGTATTGGGGCCGTGCGGGTCGGGATAGCTCACCATGTAGCAGAAGGACTTGCCCTTTTTCTCGTTCACAAAGTTGATGACCTTGTCGGTGAGCCAATCGGTGGCGAAACTCTTTTCATCTGCGCCTTTCAAGCCGTAGTCAGGCCGGCCAT
>CBFHWX010000024.1:0-30948 GCA_965659445.1 Limisphaerales bacterium
CTATAAGCATGGGCAATACCTCACCTTCGATAAGGACATTCCCCTCGCCAATCTTTTTGTCACCATACAAAAACGAATGGGTGTAAAGGCAGACTCCTTCGCTGATAGCACCGGCGACCTCGACGCGTCAGTGGCTTAGCGTCGATGATTGCCCTCAACGGTGTAGAAAAATCCCATGGTGGACGCACGCTTTTTGGCGATGTATCCCTCCAGCTGAACCGTGGCGACCGACTTGGTCTGGTTGGGCCCAATGGTGCTGGAAAATCGACTCTGTTTAATATCATCCTTGGCGAGGAGTCCACCGATGCCGGTCATGTTGAGTTGCAGCGCAATCTCGACCTCGGTTTTCTGCCGCAGGAAAATATACCGGTGAATGACGAAACGGTACTCGAGTTGGCGCTGTCCATTTCGCCAGAGTTTTTATCAGCTCGAGAAAAAATTATTCACGGAGAACATGTGGATGCTGATGCGTATGAACTCTACAACGAAAAAGGCGGCCCACATCTCGAGGCGAAGGCCAAACGTATTCTTGCGGGTCTAAGCTTTCGCGACAGTGACTTTGATAGACCTACCTCGGAGATGAGTGGAGGCTGGATCATGCGCGCGCATCTCGCCCGCCTTCTGGTGCAGGAACCGGATCTGCTGATGCTTGATGAACCTACCAATCATCTCGATCTGGAGGCACTGATTTGGGTGCAGGATTATCTGGAAAACTATCCCGGCGCCATCTTGATGATTTCTCATGACCGCGAATTCCTGAACCAACTTGTGAAAGGCATCCTCGAAATCCGGCGCGAGCGAATTTTTCGCTGGGTGGGGAATTATGATTCTTTCCTGCAGCAACGTGACGCCCACGAGCATCAGCAGCTTGCCGCCCACAAAAACTCGCAGCGGCAGATTGATCATCTGCAAACTTTTGTTAATCGTTTTGGCGCTAAGAATACAAAGGCAACTCAGGCCAAGAGTAAGCAAAAGCAAATCGATCGGCTCAAGGCTGAAATGGTTGAGGCTCCGCAAGGTGAGGAACGTCGCATGCGGGGTTTTCGGTTTCCTCAACCAGAGCGTTGTGGACAGCGTATCCTTTCCCTGAAGCGAATCGATTTTGCGTACGGCGAAAATATCGTTTATGCCGACATGGATTACGAAATTGAGAGAGGACAACGCACTGTGCTCGTTGGTCCCAATGGCGCCGGCAAGTCGACCCTGCTTAAACTTCTTGCCGGCGTGCTCAAACCAAAATCCGGCCAGCGCGATCTGGGCCACAATGTACATAGTGGCTACTTTTCACAAAACCGGGTGGATGTGCTGAACACCTCAAGCACGGTGCTTGAGGAGGCAATGGATACCCCTCAGGCACTGACAGAGGAACATGCTCGCACGGTGTTAGGCTCCTTTCTTTTTCGTGGCGATGATGTTTTCAAACCTGTTGGAGTGCTTAGTGGAGGGGAGAAAAGTCGTTTGGCGCTGGTGAAGCTTCTCCTTGATCCTCCCAATCTTCTACTGATGGACGAGCCTACAACTCATCTCGATATGGCAAGCATCGATTCATTGATTGCCGCGTTAAAGCAATATGAAGGTACGTTAATATTTATCAGTCACGACGTCCATTTTATCCGTCAGATTTCGGAGCAAACCGTCCTTGTGAATGCGGGAAAACTTCGAAAGTTTCCCGGTGGGTATAATTATTACTTGGAAAAGACCAAGGCGGAGAATGCTCGCGCCGGGTTAACCGGCGGGCGGGAAGCCACGGCTAAGTCAGCCTCGAGTACCAATAAAGTTGACCAAAGAGCACGCAAACGGGCTGAAGCTGAGGCACGAAATGCCCGATCACGTGGGAGAAGAGGTGTCGAAAAAGAAGTCCAGCGATTGGAAAGAGAAATTCAATCCGCTGAGTCCAAGATCGCTGAGCTCACTATGGAGTTGGAAAAGCCCGAGACCTACGATGATGCCAGCCGCGCCATGGCGATTAACCGCGATCTTACTAGAGCCCAATCCACTCTCGATAGTCTAACTCCGGAGTGGGAGGCAGCCACTCTGAAGTTGGACGAACTTCGTTAGAGTTCCTTTATTTTGATATTTCGAAAATAAAGATTATTGGGCTCGCCGTGGTCCTGCAGGCCGATGTAGCCCTCCAGCGGACGATCCTTCATCGGAGTTTTATCCAGCTGAATGTCGACGATCTGTTCGCCGTTCAGTTTCACCTGCAGGTGGGGGCCTTTGCAGCTTACAATCATGGTGTTCCATTCGCCGGATTTCTTGGACATGTTTTTCGACGCGCCTACTGTGCGGATGATGCCGCCATGATCATGTGGGCCGACTTTCTTTTTTCCAAATGAATCGAGTACTTGCGCCTCGATGCCGGTGTTCACCGGATTCTTCAGGTCGCCCACGCGGAAGTGAATGCCACTGTTACCCTTGGGTGGATACTTGTATTCCACGTGCAGCACAAAATCCTTGTATTTCTTTTTACTCCAGAGATAAGCACTGTAGCGTTGCCAGCCCTTTTCGCCTTTGCGCGGATGGATGAGGACTGAGCCGTCCTTTTGCGGGAGCCAGTTTCCGGTGGTTTGCCAGCCAGTAAGGTCTTTACCATTGTAGAGCGTGACCCACTTTTTCTCCTCAGCCTTGAGGAGTGGTGTTAATATAATAATTGTGATGAGGATAAATTTCTTCATATCTAACATCTATTTAAGTTCAATGATTTTCAGATTGCGCCAGCTGACTTCAAATGGGCCTGAACCTTTGCGGATACTGTGAACCTGTAGCCCGATGAAGCCCTTTGGATGGCTCTTGAATTTTTCTTCGTGAACCAGATCAGAAATCTGCTCGCCATTAATCCACACCTGGATGCGCGCGCCTTGGGCGAGCACACGATAGGTGTTCCATTGTTCGTCCTTGAAGTGCTTGTGTGGAATGAGCTTTGCCTTTGGTGTCATCCAGCCGCCGGCGGCCTCGCCGTAGATGTAACCGGATTCGGCTCCGTTCTTGCCACTGGATTCAATTTCAATTTGTGGTCCATTGACGCGTCCCTTGGGGCCACCTTTGGTTTGTGAGCGGACTTGGACTCCACTGTTTAGGCCGTTATCAACCTTCACATCAAATTTCAGGTCAAAGTTGCCGTACAATTTATCTGAGCACAGGAAGGAGTTAGGACTGCCTTCCTTGGTCTTGCCGATGATGACGCCTTTCTCCACGCGATAGGTTGCTGTGCCATTGAGCTGTGTCCAGCCCTTTAGGGTTTTGCCATCGAAAATGGGGATGTACTTCTTGGGAATGGAAGTCTTGTCCTTCGACAAGGCGCCAAGGCCGATGGAAAACAATGCAAGTATGATGAGAGAATGCTTGGTCATGGGAGGATTTTTCACCTGTCGCTCCCAGTTGTCAATCGCTGAAGGGGATGTGGGATAGACAAATGAGGCAGCGCGAACTATAAGCTTCGGGCTCCGATACCGATTATGAATAGCGATATATTTTGTGGCGGCATTCCCGCCTTGATGACGCCGTGCAACGCAGATCGCACGCCCAATACAGCAGCATTAGTGAAAAAGGCTCAGAGCCTAATTGCTGCCGGGATGAATGCGGTGGTGTACTGCGGCTCCATGGGTGATTGGCCGTTGGTGTGTGATCAAGACCGGCAGGCTGGAGTGTCTGCCTTGACCGAAGCCGGAGTGCCAGTGATTGTTGGTACCGGAGCGGTCAATACCCACACGGCAGTGGCCCACGCTGTCCACGCTCAGGAGAATGGAGCGAAGGGATTGATGGTTATTCCACGCCTACTTTCCCGTGGCACTTCACCTGCGGCCCAGCGCGATCACTTTGCGGCCATTCTTGGTGCGACAACACAACTGCCTGCAGTGATTTATAACAGTCCCTACTATGGTTTTGAGACCAAGGCCGATCTGTTTTTTGATCTGCAAGGTGAATTCCCTAATCTCGTCGGATTTAAGGAATTTGGTGGTGCTGAAGCTCTCAGTTATGCGGCTGAACATATTACCAGCAAGGATGATAATCTTGTACTAATGGCTGGTGTCGATACACAGGTCTTTCATGGATTTGTGAATTGCGGTGCACGCGGTGCCATTACTGGAATCGGCAATTGCCTGCCGGCTGAAGTATTGCATTACATCAAGCTTTGCGAAAAAGCTGCCGATGGATGTGCACAGAGCCGTGTCTATGCTAAGGAACTGGAACAAGCACTTTTCGTTCTATCAACCTTTGATGAAGGGCCGGATTTAGTTCTTTATTACAAATACCTTCTGGTACTTCTGGGCGACGCGGATTACGAGCTGCACTTCAACAAAACCGATCGCCTTAGTGAAAGCCAGCAACGCTATGCTGAGGCCCAGATGAAGCTTTTTCAAAAGTGGTGGGACAATTGGTTGGGTAAGCCTTGAAAAAGGTGAACAATATACTCGCCCAATCAGAATGGTGGTTTTTAGAGCGATTGGATTATGTGGGAGCTCTTTTGGCCGTCGAGGTGGTTGAAGGGCATGTGTCTCCTGTTTCTGACGATGTTTCGATTGAGGGTGCCGGGACGATTCCGGATGCTCGCCCGATCCAGATAACTGATCAGAGTCGACGTGTACGGGTAGAGTTTTCAAACGTTTTGGCCTATCAGGTTACCGATGAATCCTATGCGGAGCCGGCTTCAGGTAAAACGGAAGAAGTTGCCGGTCGAATTCTTTGCCAACACACTGGTTCGGAATATTTAGAGTATGTGCAGCAAAATAGTTTAATCAAACATCTTGTTGAAGATCTAGTGCACCACTACCGCCTGAATTTGGCTGATGATATTATCGATGTTATTACAACTGCTAAGCCATCGGTTGATTTGATTTGATTCTATGCGGCATTGCCTTATCGGGCTGGGAGAGGCAGCATTTGTTGTTCTGTTATCCATTGTATGAGTGATTCAACGGAAATTCCCACCTCCTCGCTTACGCCAGCGGGCAAATACCTCATAATCATTGTCGCCTTTCTCGGCTGGTTTTTTGGCGGCATGCACATGGCCATCACCTCTGGCTCCATGCGCTCGGCGGCCAAGTCACTCTACATCCAGTCCCGCGGTGATACGGTGACGAAGGATGACAACGCCTCGGCGCTTGGGATGCTCAAAAAATTTGACACCGATGAGGATGGCCACTTGTCGGGCAGCGAGGTGCCCTTGGCGTTTTTTGATGAAGACACCAATTCAGTCTTGTCCTCGGAAGAAATCATTGTCGCCAATTTTAAACCGAAGAAGGTAGGTGTGCTGCTCGATGAAAACGAATTGGTGAAAAAATTTGACGTGGACAAGAACGGCATGCTTTCCAGTGACGAAAATGCCTCCGCTCACGACGATGACGACGGGGACGACGTCTTAAACAAAGACGAACTAGCACTGAGCCTGCTCGACACTAACGGTGATGGCCACCTCGATTCCGTCGAGGCCGGGAAGGCGCGCTGGCAGGTGTCGCCGGATGCGAATGATGACGGGATAGTGAGCGGTCAGGAGCTGGTAGATCGCGCGATGGAGACCCGCCAAAATAATTTTGCCAAGCGCTGGTCGGGATTTTACGTGGTGGCGTTCCTGTTCGGCGCGGCGCTGGGAGGGTTGGTATTTGGGCGAATTGGTGACCGGTTTGGCCGCGTGAAAGGGATGGCTGCCAGCATCTTCTGCTACTCGGGCATGTCGGCTGTGGCCTATTTCGTGCAGTCGCCCGAGCAAATGTGGGTGGTTCGGTTTCTCGTGTGCATGGGCGTGGGCGGCATGTGGCCCAATGGCGTGGCATTGATGAGCGAGGCGTGGGCCGGCGCATCGCGGCCAATGCTCGCGGGCGTGATTGGTACCTCGGCCAATGTTGGCATATTTCTCACCTTCATGGTGTTCAAGATGAAAGACGTGACCGTCGACGACTGGCGCTGGGTAATGCTACTGGGTGCGGTGCCAGTGTTCTTGGGGTTACTGGTGCTGGCGGCGGTGCCCGAGTCGCCGCGTTGGCTGGCGGATAAACTGGCGCATGAAGACGGTGACGACCCACCCGAAGACGAGCCTGAAAAACCACCGGACGAAGTTGCTGCGTGGGAAGTGTTTCACCGCCCGCTGTTATGGGTGACGCTGGTGGGCATCCTGTTGGCGACCGTGCCGCTTTTGGGTGGCTGGGGTAGTTCGAACTGGGCCAACTTCTGGGCGGACGAAGTGGGTGAACGCATTAACGAGCCAGGTCTTAAGGCTGATGTGGGCATGGCACGGGCGTTGACGGGCTTGATTGGCAGCTTTCTCGGCGGTATGATTGCCAGTCTGGTCGGAAGGCGGCTCAGCTACTTTATCATCAGCATCGTGGCACTGGGCAGTGCGCAATATTTGTTCTGGAATTTAGCGCCTGGCGAATCAGGCTTCCTTCTTTGGTTCAGCGTATTGGGCTTTTTCAGCGGCATTTATTTCGGCTGGCTGCCTTTGTTCTTGCCGGAACTGTTTGTCACGCGTGTGCGTTCCACCGGGGCTGGTGTCTGCTTCAATTTCGGTCGCATCCTCACAGCCCTCACCGTGGCCGGCACGGCCATCTTTTTGGAAGTCTTCAACAACGATTATGCCCGCATTGGCCAAATCACCAGTTTCATCTACTTGCTTGGAGCCATCGGCATCCTGTTGATGCCCAAGGATGTGGGCGGGGAAATTAAGGACTAGGCCTCGGGTAAATTCGTCACGCAGTTCCATTCCTCACGATTGGACGTGATGTCAATCACGTTGCCGTCAGGATCAAGAATCTTAAATGAGTACTCGGGTACCGTGTTTAGGTCTTCCACTTCAGTGCGATCCTTGACATCGCCCTTGCTGATTTCCGCGCCCCATTCCTTGGCACGATCCCAAACGATGGCTAGGTCAGCCACGATGATGCCGAAGTGAATATACTCATTTCCCTCCTCTTGCGGTGGGCGAACGGCTTCCGCAGGATGCTGGAGTAAGGTGATATTATTTGTGCCATCTGTCAGATCCATGCTGTCGCGTTGCGGGCGATAATCGTGAAACTTCAGTCCGATTACGTGAGTGTAAAACTCTCGCGAATGTTCCATGTCGTGGCAACGCAGTGCCAGATGTCGGAGCCATGCCATGGGGCAAGCGTACTGGGAATCATTTTGCGTGTAAAGGGAGTGGCTACGTAGTTCACTCGGACATGGCTCTGCAGTTGTCTCTTTCTGTTCGTATTGTCGAGGCGGCCTGTAAAACCAAACTCCATGTGCCTTTCAGTGATCTTGTATCCATTGCAGCCGACACGGGCTATGACGCCGTGTGTATGCGTGCCAGCGCAGGTGGGGTGCAAACGCCGCTTGAGGAACTGCGCCGCATGCGCGAGGTGGTGGAGTCACGCGGACTGCATGTCTCCATGGTCACAGCTGATTTTGATGTGCCACTTAACAATGATAACGGCCCGAACGGCCTGCGCGATATCGGACCCAGCCTCGATGTCACCGAAGCGCTGGGCTGTGACCTTATTCGCGTTTGTTTAAAATCAGACGCGGATATTCCCCATGCCCGTGAGGCGTCGAAGCAGGCAGCAGATCGCGGCATTCGTCTTGCACATCAATGTCACACCTCTTCCATCTTTGAGCAGGTGGATCAAATCCTCGCAAACCTTGAGGCCATCGGCCATCCCAACTTCGGCCTCATCTACGAGCCTGCCAATCTTATGCTCTGCGGCGAAAGATACGGGGCAGATACTTTGCGCCAACTTGCCCCACACATGATGAATGTTTACATTCAGAATCACCGTCTCGATCCGGATGGGCTTGTTTCATTGCCCACTTACTGTCGTGGCGAAGTGTATTTTCATCACCTCCCCATATGGGAAAATGGTGGCGTGGATACGGCAGCGGTTTTTGACGGCTTACGTGAAATCGGCTGGGTTGGCCACTTTACCATCCATCAGGCTGAAGGCATCGAGACTGCCGAGGATGCACGGGCCTATGCCAAGCGTTGCGCGGAGTTTGTGCGAGCAAGTGAATGTATTTAGCCCAGAGAATCGAGATCATCCTCGAGCAATTTTTTATTTTCTGCACTGGCTACCATTTTGGCCTGCTCCCAAGCTTCGGATAAATGTGATTGGGCTTCTTCCTTTCTTCTACTCAAAAATTGCGCTCGCGCCATGGCCTCATGGGCGTAGCCCAGATAAAAGGTGTCATCAGTAGGTGTGATATCGAGGCATAATTGAGCATATTTCCAAGCATTGTCCGCTTCGCCTGCCAGCGCATAAACACGAGCAGCCTGCCAGTAACCAATGGAGAGATTTTTCTCCGTGCTGTCTGGCCGTTGCGACCAGTGCCATAACGAGGCCAAGGTATATTGAATCATCTGTTCGTTTTCCGATGATGTACGCTTGGGTTTGTCAATAAATTCCCATGCTGAGTTGAAACAATATGCGGAAAAAAATTTATGCGCGCGTTCGGTATCGAAACTGGAAGGGTCAGCCATGATGTTCAGCCAAGACTGCCAGTTTGATATCAGCCGTCAATATTTGCGCGACTCAAAATAAATGCCGTATATAGTAGGGCCATGCAGATTCAAACCAATCGGCGGGCATTTATAGAAACAATGGCTGCAGGAGCAATGGCTGGGCCATTGGTGGCAGCGCAACATCACCCGTGGGAGGGAATTGCTCCGTATTTTAAGCCTCCAAAAGTGTGGCGCGGTAAATTTGGGAAATACAGGTCGCCGTTGCTATTCAATGATGGTTCGAAAGTAAGGACGCCAAAGGATTGGAAGATCCGACGCGCAGAAATACTGAAGGACTGGCAGGATTTGCTCGGGCATTGGCCGGCTTTGATCACGAAACCAAAGGTAAAGGTGCTGGAGGAAAAGCGACGGGAGAATTTTCGCCAGCTCAAGGTTCGGTTTAAATGGACTCCGGTGGAGTTCACCACGGGTTATCTTTTGATTCCAGACGGCAATGGCAAGCGACCAGCGGCAGTGACGGTTTATTATGAGCCGGAGACGGCAATTGGGCTGGGGAAGAATCCGCACCGTGACTTCGCGTTGCAGCTGGCGAGGCGCGGGTTCGTGGCGCTCTCAATCGGCAGCACGGAGACGACCAATAATCGCACCTATGCCACCTATTATCCCTCAATCGACAATGCCAAAGTGCAGCCGCTTTCGATGCTCGGCTGCGCGGCGGCCAATGCCTGGCACGTTTTGGCCCAGCGTCCGGAGGTGGATGCCAAGCGCATCGGCATCCTCGGGCATTCGTACGGCGGCAAGTGGTCAATGTTTGCCTCATGCCTGTTTGACAAGTTCGCCTGCTCGGCATGGTCGGATCCGGGCATTGTTTTCGATACGCGGTCGAGCATCAACTATTGGGAGCCGTGGTATCTTGGCTATCATCCCAAGCCTTGGCGCAAACGTGGTGTGCCCACCATGGACAATCCCGCGCGCGGCCTTTACCCGCGTCTTCTCAAGGCCGGCCGCGACTTGCACGAACTACACGCGCTAATGGCTCCGCGACCCTTCCTCGTGAGTGGTGGATCAGAAGATGGTCCACACAGGTGGGAAGCGCTCAACCACACAATCGCCATCAATAATCTAATCGGCGAAAAAAACCGCGTGGCCATGACCAATCGTCCTGACCATTCGCCCAACGAAAAGAGCAACAATCACACCTACAATTTTTTTGAGAACTTTCTGAAGTCGTGACTGAATGACACTTTACCCGAAACGATCCCAAGCCATTGGACTTTTCTTCCTTTGCGCTATCTTTGTGACGATCGGTATCTGTATGGGTGTTACCGGGGATTGGGTCGGGTACCCTATTGCGGGGTTTTTTGGATTGGGTGTTGTCGTTTTCACTATCCAACTTATTCCGGGCAGTGCTTATCTGCATCTTGATCCAGAGGGTTTCACTTATTGTAACCTGTATCGTAGCAAGACCCTACCGTGGTCTGTAATTGACCGGTTCCATGTCGTAGCCATGAAGCAGACCGGGTTAAAAGTCCATGAGATGGTTGGATTTAGTTTTGTGCCTTCCTATGACAAGAGCCAACTTGGCCGGCAGATTTCCAGTCTAGTAGCTGCATGTGAAGGAGGGCTACCTAATACCTATGGGAAAAGCGCTGAGGAATTAGCCTCTTTGATGAATGAGCACCTACAGGTATGGAGAGAGAGGAACAATATTGGATCGGGTTCCTAAAGCTCTGAATCCTTGAGTGATGCTTTGATCGATTGAATCAGCGTCGATGATTATAAACTAAAAGAAATCCTGGAGGCTTGCACGTTATCATGCCTTTAGCCATCGTTTTGCGAGCCATGAAAACGAATCACTTAACTACTTTCGGTTTCTCCATTGTAATATTGCTACAAATGGGAGTGGGTGCGGGATTAGCTGCGGATGGTTTGATTGGTCATTGGAAACTGGTGGGTAATGCTCGGGATAGCTCAGGCGTGGGTCGGCACGCGGTGAATCATGGTGTGCGGTTCGAGCCTAAATCAGGGGCGGTGTTTAATGGGCGCAACGCTTGGCTGGAGGTGCCGGCTGCAAAGTTGCCTCAACTAGGCAACCGGCCATTTACCATTGCAGCTTGGGTGCACACGGTGAAAGATCTTGATGATGTTTTGGGCGATGTGCTGGCTTGGTACGACCCGACCACGCGCACAGGAGTGAATCTGACACTGATGAATTTTTCGGGAGTCACCTCTGCGCAGTCCAACTGGCGCAACATTCTTTTCGGAATTGATGCGGGCCGGCTGGATGCGCAATGGACCGATTGTGGTCGGCCGGGTAATAACCACATGATCAAGGCCTTGACGGTTTTTGAGGGTAACTTATATGCGGGAACTTGGGAGCCCGGCGCGAAGGATCGCGGCCATGTATATCGTTATGCCGGCGGTAAGGCTTGGATCGACTGTGGAGCGCCGGATGAATGCAACTCCATCACATCGCTGGCGGTACATGATGGCAAGCTCTATGCAGGATCAGAACTTTACAGCGGTGGTGGATCGTCCTTGCCACTTTCGCCCAACACAAAGCACGGAGGAAGTGTATTCCGCTACGAAGGAGGCAAGAGTTGGACCAATTGTGGAAAGGTAGATGATGTGCGAAGTATTAGTGGATTGGTTTCATTCAATGGAAAACTCTACGCAGGTACTGGGACGACAGGGGCTTGGAGAGACACACCTCGGCACCGCGGCATGTATCGCTTCGACGGTATTGGCAAGTGGATCGATTGTGGGTGTCCGGATTTGCGCGTCGTTCACTTGGGTGTTCACAATGGTGATCTCTTTGGCCTGAGTTATGATGCAGGCGGTTTCTTTAGGTACCGTGGAGGTAAAGATTGGCAGCGGCTCGGGCCGGTTCCCGACAGCACACAGGCTTACTCAATGGCCATTTATCAAGGTCACTTACGTGTGGCCACTTGGCCGACGGGGACAGTTTTCACTTTCGATACACCGAAAAAATGGACGAACTCTGGTCGGTTGGGCGCAGAGAAGGAGGTGATGGGTATGGCCGTTTACAATGGCAAGCTATACGCCGGCACGCTACCCTTGGCTGATGTTTACCGGTTTGATGGTGGGGTGAAATGGACGTCGGTGGGTCAGCTCGACAAGACCCCCAAGGTGCGCTATCGCCGTGCGTGGACGATGGCTGTATATGATGGCAAACTCTTCTGCGGCACGTTGCCATCCGGCCACGTCCTATCGTTAGAGGCTGGAAAGTGCGCGACCTACGACCATGCGTTGCCCTCAGGTTGGCATCACCTCGCCGCGGTTAAAACCAAGGACCGCCTGCAAATTTATCTCGACGGCAAACGCGTCGCTCAAAGCACGTCCTTCAAGCCGGGCCAATATAACCTGCGCACGAAGCAACCTCTGAAGATCGGCTTTGGCCAGCATGACTATTTCAACGGGAAAATGCGCGATGTGCGCCTGTACAGCCGCGCACTGTCGCCTATCGAGGTGGAACGTGTGAAAGGTGCGAAGCAATGCCCTTAATTAAGGCAAGGGTATACTTGATGTTCGAAGAGATATCTAGTGACGAATTCCTAAAGCATTTATCGTATTCTGCAATCCTGCCTTATGCCAGTTCTTGCAAAAATTCGATTAGCCGGTCCACCTCTTCGATCGTGTTGTAATGCAGCAAGCCAATGCGTACGGCGCCTTCAGGCTCGAGACCCAGTGATTCGGTTACCGGTTGGGCATAAAAATTGCCGTGCCATACAAAAATGCCGGCTTCGGCTAGGCGACTCGCAAGTTCCAATGGGTCGATGCTGTCGTGCGTAAGTGAAAGTGTGGGCACGCGTTCTGCTTGCCTTGCAGGGTCTGTGATGCCGTAGAGCGTGTAGCTCGGGATTTTCTGTAAGCTGACAAGAAGGTGCGCCATCAGTTTACTTTCATAAACATCGATCGCAGCCATGGTTTGGCGCAATGCCTCGCGGCGATGGGCGTCTTTGGGTGATAGGCTGACGAGATAATCAACGGCAGCCTTCGCGCCCATAATACCTTCGTGATTTTGCGTGCCAGTCATCCAGCGGCCGGGCAAATCATTCGGCGCAGGGCGTAGCTTATGGGGGGTAAGGTTCTCCAGAAGTTGGCGTTTACCATACATGATTCCAATATGCGGCCCAAAAAATTTGTAGGCAGAGCAAGCAAGGAAATCACAATCCCAATCGATCACATCAATGAGCCGATGAGGCGCGTAATGCACCGCATCGATAAACATCATTGCACCTACCTCGTGTGCAAGTTGCCCGATCTCCTTAAGAGGTGTGGCCGACCCTGAAAAGTTGGAGGCGGCACAAACGGCGATAAGTTTAGTCCGGTCGTTGATTTGTTCGCGCAGATGATCGAGGTCCAGTGAGCAATCGGCAGTGTGTAGATTTACTTCGCGCAATGTGGCGCCGGCATCCTGGGCAGCCAGTTTCCAAGGTGAGAAATTGGCATCGTGATCGAGATGCGTGACGACAATTTCATCACCGATCGACCACTCCTTGGCTAAAGCACGGCTCAGGGAGAAGGTGAGTGAAGTCATGTTTGCGCCAAAATAAATGCAATCTGGATCCGGCGTGCCGAGAAAATCTGCCATTGCCTCGTGCGCGGATTCCAGCGCCGCATCACTTTTATGGCTGGTGGTAAAGACGCCACCCTGATTAGCATTGTGATGGATGAGATAACCACTGATGGCATCGATCACGCTTTGCGGCACTTGGCTGCCGGCTGGGCCATCAAAGAAAATTGCGGGCTGATTGTTTACTTTCTTTGTCAGGGAAGGGAATTGGGCACGGCAGGCAGCGACTTGCTCGGAAGTGAAATTCATTAGGCGTATCGTAGTTGGCTGGTGTGAAGAGTAAAGCCCGCGTCTTTTTTGCTGCTGCTTTGGTGCCCACGCGATACATTGGCGACATGCAGCTTTTCTTGCGGCCTATTCTGGTGTTGGCATGTCTTACCCTTACTGGCGTCTTGCGGTCTGCGGAAGGGGCACGAGTGATTTCCTTTCATGGTTTTGATGATTGTATTGAGTTGAAAAATAATATGACACGGGTAGTTTTGTGCCCGGCTGTGGGTGGTCGTGTTCTGGAATTTTCAATTCAAGACAAGAATGCCCTTTGGTTGAATCCTGAGGAAGTGGGTAAGACGAATGGCGCGAGTGCGGGGCGCTTTGATATTGGGCCGGAACGAATTTTGCCGCAGCATAATGTATTATTCCGAGGACAATATAAAGGCGAGATAGTCGGTGCTCGTTCGGCAAAACTCACTAGTGGCAGGGATGCTTCTTCTGGTTTTCAAATCGTGCGTGAGTTTTCGTTGGCGACCGACACGGCGCATCTCATATGCAAACAAACGGTCATCAACATTTCCAAGGGAAAAAGGCAGGTGTGTTACTGGTGTCGCACTTTTGCGCTAGGACAGGGCATTTGTGTGGTGCCGGTATCAGGGTTCAGCCGGATGCCGAAGAGGCACGTGATGTACGATGACCATCTGGTCATCAATTTTGCGGCGGAAAATGATAACATCACCGAACGCGGTGGTTGCATCATTGTCGATGGACCGCCTGCAAAGCCAAAGCTCGGCTTTGACAGTATGTCGGGCTGGATGGCGTACCTGATGCGCAACGACCTGATGTTCATCAAAAAATGGCCAACCTATCCGGATCGCGTTTACGGTGAAATGGCGTCGTTGACGCTCTCGATCTGGTATCCGGCCGACCGCCCGATGTGCGAACTGGAACCCATCGGCCCGCGTGAAATTCTCAAACCCGGTCAAAGGGCCTCCTTCACCGAGGAATGGTTTCTCTCGCCGCACAAGTTTCCCGGCAGCGGCCCAAAAGTGAATCTGTCGACCGTGAAAACAATCTCCCAGAAATTAATGGCCCCAGCAAAATGAGCCACACCGCAACAGTTTTGGCCGGGGTGCCGGCGGTGAACATGACCCTTTTCCACCGAATCCGTTTTTCCGTGGGCGACTCCGCGTTCTTCGCCGAGTTACCCAATGGTCAAACCATTCTTCTGGTTCGTGATATTGAAATGGATCGGGCCAGGAAGCTTGCAAGAGCCGATCGCATCGGGTGCGCCTCGGAGTTTACTCCCAAAAATGGTCTTGATGGTGACCGTGACACTGCTCTAGCACAGGCTGGAGCCGAATGCCTGCGACAAGCGGGCGTGTCCACTGTGTGCGCTGACCGCACATTGCCTTATCTCTTCGCGCATCATTTACAGGTGGTGGGTATCACACTCCAATACGATAAGGACTTTGGCGTGCTGGAACGCCGTGTGAAGGATGATGAGGAACAGGGAAACCTACGCGCTGTGCAGGCGGTGACGGAAGATGCCATGCAAATGGCCTGTTCGCTCATTGCCCGTGCGCCGGCTGATGTCGATGGTGTGTTGCAACATAAGGGTGTTCCACTCACTTCCGAACGCGTGCGCCAACTCATCAGCCGGTTTGTGCTGGATCACGATTGCACCACACTACACGATTCCATTGTGGTCACCATTCCGCACGTAGCTGATTGTCATCACTTTGGCAAAGGCCCATTGCGTAACAATTTACCAGTGATCGTCGATATTTTTCCAACGCACAATCATACGCATTATTGTGGCGACTGCACTCGCACAGTGGTCAATGGTGATCCATCTGATATGATCCGCGATATGCACATCTGTGTAGTGAAGGCGAACAGAGCTGGCTGCGAGGCACTGCGACCAGGAACCACTGGCGAGTCGGTGCATGAGGCGGTTGCAGAGGTAATTCGTACTGGGGGATACGCGATGGGTCAACCGCCGGCTGACTCGGATGACGAGTTTATCTCAATGCGTCATGGTACCGGTCATGGCATTGGTCTGGATGTGCACGAGCCTATTCTTTTGGCCAATGGGGGTGGGGAGATTCTGTCGGGCGAAGTCTTTACAGTGGAACCTGGCCTATATTCGACAAAATACGGAGGAGTGCGAGTGGAGGACATGGTGGGAGTGGTCGACGAAGGCCATGAAAATTTCAACAAACTGCATTCAAACTTGGATTGGAAATGAAAACAAAACGGACCTGTTGTTTTTGAGTCCATCACATCTCCATACTCATCTTCCAAAAAAACATCAGAAACCCAATGTTTGGGCAGACGAGACCACCCGTATACTGAACCTGAGCGAGTTCAGCACAAGGCACTGAAACTTATATTTGGGGTAGGGTTGAAACCCTGTTTGAAAAGATAACGGTCACCAATGAAGTATGACCGGTGCGTTCACACAACCTTTACGTTAGTGGCCTGTGTTCCCTTGGGACCCTCGGTTTCATCAAATTCGACATTGTCGCCTTCCTGTAGTTGTCCACCTTCCACTTCATTAATGTGCACGAACAAATCCTTGGCCCCCCCCTCGGGTTGAATGAAGCCAAAACCTTTTTGATCGAAGAACCGAGCTACTTTACCTGTTGCCATAATTATTTTCTTTTTTTTCTAGCACTCACATGAGTGCAGTACCGCGGGAGAGTGCCCCAAAGACCTCGAATGGCAAGAAAAATGTAAGCTTCCTATGTGATCGGCGAAGTTTTCGCTGGCATTGCTTCGGGAGCATAGGAGGCGTTGTCATTATGATTGGGATTGCCTTTCGGGGGGCTTGCTTCACCATCAGTGCCGTATCATGAAACGAATTATTCCTTTTTTTACGTTTTTGCTAATGGCCGCTGCAGTTTTGGCCGAAGACGCCCGCTGCTATGAGTTGCGCATTTACACTGCCAACAAAGGCAAAATGGATGCCCTGAATGCGCGTTTTCGTGATCATACCTGTAAGCTCTTCGAAAAACACGGGCTCACTAACGTGGGTTATTGGGTGCCGGCCGATAAATCTGATAGCCGCCTCATCTATGTGATTAGTTCACCCAATCGCGCGGCACACACAAAGTCGTGGAAGGCGTTTCTCAATGATCCGAATTGGAAAAAGGCATATAAGGCGTCCACCAAAGATGGTGCATTGGTGGCCAAGATCGATAGTACTTTTATGAGTGCGACGGATTATTCGCCCACCGTAGAATCCGTTATAACCAAGGGTATTCGTGTGTTTGAGCTGCGCACCTACACCACGGCTCTTGGTCGGTTGAAGAATCTGCACGCGCGTTTTCGCGACCATACCTGCAAGATTTTTGAAAATCATGGCATGATTAATGTCGCCTACTGGACGCCCATGGATGACAACAAGGGTAAATCCAATACTCTAATTTACATCATTTCCCACTATGTGAAGCCGGCCTTAAGTGGCACGGCTCAGGCTAAAAAGAACTGGAGAGGTTTTGCCGGGGATCCGGCCTGGAAAAAGGCCCGCGCCGCTTCAGAGAAGGATGGCAAGATTCTCGCCAAGGCCCCGCACAAAATCTTCATGAACCCGGTTGATTATTCGCCAATAAAATAGGTTTTTCTGAATAATCAATCGGGTTATAATTTCCAACTAAATAGGAAATGAACCTGATCCATTCCATCCTGTGTGTGTTGCTGGTGGTTTCCGGCAATGCTGCGGAGCCGTTGCATGTTCGTATTGACAGGTTGATTGATGGCGGTCAGGTCGGCGCCTTGGCAGGCCAATCTTCTGATGCTGAATTTGTTCGCAGGGTTTATTTGGATTTTACTGGACGCATTCCTTCCTCCACTGCTGCCAGAGAATTTATCGATAACAAGGCTGCTGATAAACGAGCGAAAATCATTGACCATCTTTTAGGGTCACATGAATACGCACGGCACATGGCAGTGTCATTTGACGTCATATTGATGGAACGTCGTGCGGACAAGCACGTGAAGACGTCAGAATGGCGGCAATACCTCTTTGATTCCTTCCGGGCCAACAAGCCGTGGAACAAAATTGTTGGCGAAATTTTCACCTCTGAGGGTGACAAGAATACTTCAACCGCCAAAGTCCCGTATGCTGCTGCGAAGTTTATCATGGACCGGGGCATGGAAGTGAACCTCGTCACTCGTGATATATCCCGGAAATTTTTTGGGATGGATCTTCAGTGTGCGCAATGCCACGACCATCCCAACATCGATGACTTTTATCAACGCGACTACTATGGCATCTACGCTTTCCTCAGCCGATCGTATATTTTCCAGCCGGACAAGAAAAAGCCCGCATTGCTCGCTGAAAAGCCGACCGGCGAAGTGGGCTTTAAGAGTGTTTTTACGGACGTCTCTGGGGAAACGCGCCCACGCCTGCCTTTTGGTGCTGAAATTACCGAGCCTGCAATTAAGTCAGGCGAGGAATATCTCGTAAAGCCTGATAAGAAGAAAAAGAATTTGCGACCAATCCCGCGGTACAGTCGTCGGGCAAGGTTGGCGGAACTGGCAGCAGGCAACCGTATGTTCCAGCGTAACATTGCCAATCGTCTTTGGGGCTATGTGATGGGTCGTGCAGTCGTCGAGCCGCGCGACGGGTTGCACACAGACAACCCTGCAGCGCATCCGGCTCTGCTGGAACTACTGACCAACGGGCTTGTCGAAATGAAGTTCGACATGCGTGCGTTCTTGCGTGAGGTGGCGTTTACCAAGGCATACCAGCGTAGCTTTCGGTTGCCCGGCGGCCTTGTCGCTCCGGATGACGCTGTGCTGCACGATGAATTTAAAATACAATCTACCGCTGCCGATGCGGTCCAGAAGGAGTTTGATGCCGCCAAGGAGGCGCTGGATAAATCACGAGGTGATCGATTGGCTGCCAACGCCCAAATTGACAAGGCCGATAAGGTGGTGTCCACCGCAAAGAAGGCGTTGGCCGCCACCGTTAAACCGCTGGCAGCCGCACAGAAAGACCTCGCTGCGAAGCAAGCCAAACACAAGCTTGTGGCTGCTGCAGTCGCCCCGGCTAAGGCCGCCGTCGATGCGGTGAAGGACAACAAGGAACTTGCGACTGCTTACACTAAGATTAGGGCCGAGGCAGACAAATACGCAGTTGAGGTTGCTGCCGCAAAAAAAAGCGAGGATGCAAAGGTTGCCGCCAACAAGTCTGCAAAAGACAAGCTTGCTGCTGCGGAGAAAGCCGTGATCGATGCTAAGGCAAAATGGACTGTCGCCGATAAGGCCGTGCAGGCTGACGATAAGAAATGGATTTCCGCCGGCACAAAGCGAGAACAGGCTAAGGCCGCCGCATCACGAGCCATGCGCCGCTGGGAGGATGCTAAGGTTCTTGTTGAGATGTCAGCGTTCAAGCTCTCATTGGCTTCCGCAGAGAAGGCACTTGCTATTGCTCAGCAGGAATTGAAATCCGCCCATGCCGCACAAACTGCAGTGGCCGGGGAGTTGCCTGCCCTTCAATCCATCATGGCTGCCGCGCAAAAATCAAGCAACGCTGCTAACGCCTCTCACACATTGCAGCAAACATTGGTGGCCGAAAAAACTGCGCAAGCTAAAGCTGCTGCTGATGCGGTGTCCCAATCCAATGAATCCGCCAAGCTGCTTGCCGAGGCGTTAACCTTGGCAATGAAGGGCAATGACGCTGAGGGCCTGACGCTTAAAAGCAAGCTCTCTACCGCCAAGGCCCGTGCCGATGAAGCCTTCGCCAAGGCTCGTGTGGTGGACGGCTTGTTCAAGCAGGAAGTGGCAACTATGTCTAAGTTGTTAGCCCAGCGAGATGTCGCCGCCAAGGATTCTGCTGTTAAATTAGTCGTCGCACAAAAGGCCGTGGCGAATGTGCAATCATGGATCATCGAAGCGAAGAAGCGTATCGATGCTGCGCAAACTAAAGCCATAGGTGCAGCAACCACGCAAAGTGAATCGAATGAGCGATTGGACAAGGCCATGGAGAACCTGACTGGGCGTTGGTCACGGAACGTGGCGATAGGTGCGTTTACGCATCTTACACCAGAGCAGCTTTGCTGGAGCATCCTGCAGGCGACTGATCAGATTGATGTACAACGTAAAGCAGGTGCTGCAGACTATGATAAAAAGAATCCCCTCAAGAAAAATCAAAAATCTGATGCAGCTCGTGATGTGGCCAGGGCCAGGCATGCCGATCAATATGCTTATGATAAACTCAAGGGGAACATAGCCACTTTCGTGAAGCTATTTGGTGGTGCTGCGGGTGAGGTGCAGACCGATTTCTATACGACGGCGGATCAGGCCCTCTACTTTGCCAACGGCACGAACCTACGCGGCTGGATCACCACATTGTCCAGTCGGCTGAATGCAATCACTGAGTCTAAAGCAATGGCTGAGGAACTCTACCTTTCAATTCTGACCCGCAGACCTGCGAATGCGGAAATAGCCGCAGTGGAAGCGTATCTGTCTGATCAAAAAGATAATCGTACTAACGCTATCCGCGAGATGGCTTGGGGCCTGATGACTTCCACAGAGTTTCGTTTCAATCATTAAATTTAAAGGGAGTTGCAAGCTGCGGAGTGTTGGGAAGTTCTTTGCCAAGCCGAGTAACTGTGTGGTATTCGTACGGCGCAATGGGATTGGGATCTTGTGTCGATTGTGGTGAAACGATCACGGAGGAAGTCGCTTCACGATATGAACCTGCTTGTCCATCATGCGGTCGCTTGTACCCGCTTCAGACTGCAGCAGCAGCAGCTCGTGAACTCGGTAAAGATAAGACAGCGAAACGAGTGGGCCTAGTGTTGGCCGTAGTGATCCTGTTTGTCACTGTGTTGATTATTGTGGGTTGGTTCTACTACAACGCGTAGTGTTCCACTATGTTTTTAGTTTGTGGATTGTCCTGGCGCCTATCCAGAATGACTCCAATTCGGGTTTGCGCGGTGGCAGTGGTCTGCGTAGGGTTTGAGGTCACATGAAAACACTTAAATCCATAGACATAAAATCCGCCCTCATTGGATTCCTACTTTGTTCCATCTTCTTCCTTGGAGTGGCGGCCGCAAGCCCGACGGATACATGGGATGCCAAACAGGAATGGTTGGTGGCGGGTTCAAATACACTGTTCGGGCAAAAGCAACTTGAACGCAAGAAGATGGGTGGTATGGCGGTGTATCATTCGAAGGGGGAATGGGAGCCGATGCAAGCTGAAGGCGGAGCCATTACTTATCGCAAACGCATCAAGTAATCACCTTGTCCCTTCGTAATTGTGAATGGAGAGTGGGATGAATGTGTTTAGTTTCATTGATAAAATTATAGTAGTTTCCCATTACCTTGAAAATATTGTGGCAGGCGGTGACCTGACACCGTGTACGCGGTGCGCGAGGTGATTGAGATCGGTAAACTGCAACCGCCTACACTGCATTGGATTCTCAAGGAAAATAAATGGCGTGCCGCACGCTGGGGCTTGGAGGCTCAGCTCATTCAGGATGATGAAGGCAATCAGGTAAGCAATGCCGACATCGTCAAGAGAATGATCGATGGTTTTACTCCTCTAAGTAGGAGACTCAAATGACATGAAGAACTGATGAGTGTTCGGGAGATGCTGGATCATGGCCCCAGTTATTTGCGTCAACGCAAGGTGTTCGAAAAGTCCGGACAATTTGAAATAGTGGTGGATGCATTGGCCGAGGAATGGAAGACGGGAGTTCGGGGCAATCAGGATTAGATAATCCGTGGGTTCCTCTCAATTGGCCTCGACTGACAAGTGGCGGACGCAGGGTTTCAGCCTGTCAGAAATTGGTGAATCCACTGAGCTATTTCACACTGGTTGATTGGCTTCTGCATGCTGGCTAGGCCTGGTTCAAGCACAGATTTAGGGATGATTTTCCGGCGTGATTCCATCAAGGCCCGCATATATTCCATCGAGTATTCCGGGTGGGCTTGAATGGAAAGAAAATGGTCGCCCATAGCAAACATTCCATTTGGGCAATGGTCATTGCCACCGAGCAGTTTTGCGTCTTCGGGCAACTGGGTTACTTGATCCTGATGGCTAAATAGCAGTCGGCATTGTGACAAGGGAGGGTTCATCCAAGGTTCTGTGCCGTTGATCTGCACATTCCTCGCGCCTACACCCCAGCCCCGCTGCGAGCGTTCCACTTGCCCGCCCAGTGCTTGGGCTATCATTTGGTGGCTGAAACAGATACCAAGGAATTTCTTATTGCGGGCATTTAACTTGCGGACAAAATGCTGAAATTGTTGAATCCACTCCTCTTCCTGAAAGACGGAATTCCGCGATCCACCACCCACATAGGCATCACACTCATTTACTGATCCAGGCAATTCTTGGTCGAAAACGCGGTAAACAACCAATTCAAAATCTTCGGGCTGCTTCCACAGTAATTTCTCAATCATATCGGAAAAGTCACCGTCGATCGGCAAAAACTCCGGCATTACAACATCACATTGCAACAGCCCCAGTTTCATCTTTTTAGTTCAACTTTCATTCTGGCATCTGCAGTATTGCCTCGCGCTTATCCTGATTGAGTTGGGTCAGATTTTTTACTGCGGCAAAAAAAGTCGGGAAGTCCCTGTTGCTTTTTTTGAACAGGGCGATGAAGGCCGGGACTTGATGGTAATAGACCGCAGTCGCCCCGAGCAAAGCATTGTTGATTGGGCGCTGGGACCAGCCGGCAAGGCGCTTGTTTGAAGGGTCGGCTTGGCTCAGTTCCATGATTCTGCTCTTCAACTGGGCGATGATTCGCGCTTTTG
This sequence comes from Limisphaerales bacterium, assembly GCA_965659445.1. Classification (GTDB taxonomy): domain Bacteria; phylum Verrucomicrobiota; class Verrucomicrobiia; order Limisphaerales; family UBA1100; genus UBA1100. Next base: position 22,014 of record CBFHWX010000024.1, read on the forward strand.
CCTTCCGCTTTTGATCGTCAGTCTGATCCTGTTCATACGTTTTTTGCAGCTCTTCCTGTGATTGAAATAACATTTCGTTGAACTGCCTCGCTCGTTTTCGGTGTGCCAGATATTCATCCCGTTTCGCGGCGTCATGGTGGGCCTCCAGCCAACGGGCCACGCCGATTTGGGCTACCGCTGTGGCAAAGCTCTCATTGAACGTGGCGTCGCCTGGCAGGAACAAATGATGGTGGGCCAACTCGTGGAAAATCAACTCCGCCAATTCTGTTTCGGAGTAGTTGATAAAGGTGCTGAGTACCGGATCATCAAACCATCCAAGAGTTGAGTAAGCCGGGGCGCCACCGACATAGACGTCCAACGCCTGTTCCTCTAATCGCTTGGCATAGGCACGAGCGGCGGATTTCTTGAAAAATCCACGTGTGGTGAAACGGCCTACAACGGGATACCACCAGGACTTTAGTTTCGTGTCGAATTCCGGCGCGGCATAGACCACCCACAGGGCAAATTTTCGATCCAGTTCCCGGTATCGCAGGTAGTTGCCCGCGGGGTTCATCTTTAGTTCGTCCATGGCAAACAGTCTCAGTTTTAGCACCAGTTGGAGTTGTTTCCGAAGATCGGGAGACACATGCGGATCATCCACCAACGCCGCGATAGGCTGTTGTCCAACCAGTATTTGGCACTGGCCCGCGATAGCTTGGCTATAATAAGCGACCGTGCGGCATCCGGTGCCACTCGTTAAAGCTACTACGAGTAAGGAAAGAATCGCTCTCAATGTTTGCCTTTACTTAACCTTACCGAAGAAGATTGTCGAGTGATGGTCGCACAGATAGCTTAAACAGTCTTCAGGATCTCCTTTGAATTCCGCGATTCTATTCGCGTCATAATTTAGTGTTTATGTCGTTATCCATTGACTGTATGCGAACGGCCTGTAAGAATTCTAAAACTAGAGGAAAAGAGGATGAAAAAATGTGATTACGCCTGTGGGTCGGAGGAGCACTTGATTGCGCGTCGGCAGTTTCTCGGTGGCGTGGCGGTCGGCGCCGGCACAGTACTCGGTGGCTTGGACACCTTTGCCGCGCCGGATGCAGTGGCCAAGATGGCCAAGGACCAGAAACGCATGATCGTGGTACGCATGGCTGGCGGCTTGAGCCAGCTGGAAAGCTGGGATCCGAAGCCGGGTACGGACACCGGTGGGCCATTCCGCTCCATACCCACCAGTGTGCCAGGTGTGCGAATCAGCGAACTGCTGCCGCACACGGCCAAGGTTATGCATCATCTTTCGCTTGTTCGTGGCATCAATACTCACAACGGTGATCACGGCAAAGGCACGTATATGATGCTTACGGGTCGACATAAGGAGCCCGGCCAAACTTATCCGGAACTTGGCGCTGTTGTGGCGCGTGGTCTGGATAGTGCCGAGCTCACCTTGCCCGGTCACATCAAGATCAGCAGTGGTGGCAGTGGTAGTCGCAACAGTGATTCAGCTTATTTGGGACCGAAGTATGCGAGTATTTCGCTCGGGGGCGGCAAACCTCCCGCCAACACAGAGCGACCGAAGGATGTGACGGAAACGGCGGAGAAAAATCAGAACAGGTTCCGCCGATTGGCCAATGACCGTTTCGCGCTGCGCCGCCGCACTGCAGAGACCGACGCTTACGTGGAGAGCTTTGAGCAGGCGCAGGAACTGATGCGCCAGCGAGATGTGTTTGATCTTTCCAAGGAGCCGGATAAGGAACATGAGCGATATGGTACAACAGATTTTGCCAAGCATTGCCTTCTCTCTCGCCGTCTTGTGGAAAAAGGCATCACCTATGTGGAGGTGACACACAGCAATTACGATACACACAACGAGAATTTCAATTTTCATTTTGAACAACTTGGTGAGTTCGATCAGCCCTTTGCCACGCTGGTGGCGGACTTGGCTGCGCGTGGCCTGCTGGAGCATACGTTGATCGTGGTGCTTAGCGAATTCGGACGTACGCCGAAGATCAACGCACGCTATGGTCGCGACCACTGGGGAACAGCCTGGAGCGTGTGTCTGGGTGGCGCGGGTATTGTGCGCGGCGGTGTGGTGGGTGCCACGAACAAGAATGGCACGGCTGTGACAAAGGATCAGTGTGATGCAGGGCATCTTTTCCATACCTATCTAAAGGCGCTTGGGATGAATTCACGTAAGTCATTCAAAATCGGTGGCCAGAAAATCCCGATGGCTGACCCGGCATTCGAGCCCATCAAGGAACTTTTGGCGTAGGGCGGGCCATGGCGGCCAATCCTAAACAGGTTCATCTTGCTAAGGAACTGTCGTACTCGGCACCACTCATCAATTGCCGTTTCGACCCTTCTGGTAAGTTTCTTTTCGTCACGGCGGAGGATCGCTCGATCATTCGCTGGCGACTGACCGATGGTAATAAAGTGGTGTTTAAAGGCCATGATTCATGGGTGCGGGGACTGGCGTTTTCCAAGGATGGCCAAACGCTGGTGACCAGCGGCTTCGATGACAAACTCATCTGGTGGCCGGTCAATGACGCTACGCCCAAGCCCATTCGTGAGGTGACTGCACACAAGGGCTGGATTCGAGCGTTGGATGTCAGTCCCGACGGCAAACTCCTTGCCAGTGGCGGCAACGATCGCATTGTCAAGCTCTGGAGTATGACCGATGGTAAGCTGGCAACCGAATTATCCGGGCACGAGTTGGATGTATACTCACTGATGTTTCATCCTGATGGTAAACATCTACTTTCAGGCGATCTTATGGCACATATTCGACAGTGGGATGTAGCGGGAGCAAAGGAGGTGAGGAAGTTGGATGCCAAGGATTTACATACCTACAATGGAGGGCAGAAAGTGCACTATGGCGGCGTGCGCAGCTTGGCATTGAGCGCGGATCGCAAGCAATTGATCGCCGGCGGCTTATATAAAGGCACGAATCCACTCGGAGCCGTGAACGAACCACTCATTATGCGGTTTGATTGGAAGACCCAAAAAGTGCTCAAGAAACATATTGTTGATGGAGTGAAAGGGGTGGTCTGGCGCAATTTGTTTCATCCGGATGGATTTGTAATTGCCTGTTCCGGCGGTAGTGGCGGCGGCTGGCTACTTTTTTGGAATGCGGGTGATGAGAAAGCTTTTCATAAATTCAAGATGAAGGATACCGCGCGCGAAATGGACCTGCATCCCGATGGCATTCAGGTTGCTACCGTGCATTGGAACAAGAAAGTGTCCCTTTGCAGACTTGATAAAAAGCCTGATCCAAAGAAAAAATAAAAAAACTGCCAAGGCAGCCTCATAAATTATTTTGTTTTTTACTTCTTCTTTTGGCTGGTGGGCAGAACTTTTCCAAGCGCGTGATCAGAAGGCTTAATGCCGCGGCGGAAGCTGTTGAAACCGTAGAAGAGTGGCTTGTAAGGATCTACGTAGTCGACATTCGCTTTCTTCGGTACGTCCATATCGAGGCCGGCGAAGATAGCATTCACGACCAATCGGCGTAGTCCTTCACTTTGCAGGTCGGTGGCCGCACCCATGGTAGAGCAGAAGATCTTACTGGTCTTGCCTGAGGGCCACTTGTAGTTGCGCGTCCAGGCAATCGGCATGGCGGGATCATTAATCGGACGATCCTTTTTTCTATCACGCGTGGAAGGCTTGGAATCGGGTTTCATGTTCTCCAGCACCAGACCCCTCAGCAGAATCTTCACGTCCTTGGGTGGATGCGCCTCGTACACGTCCGAGTCGGCGAACACATTGGTGACCCCTTTGAGGATTGGGTCCTTCTCGGACCCCGGTTCGATTACCCCTCGGCAGGCCTCGCGCTTGTGGTGTCCCCAGTGGCTTACCCAGCCTTCTCCCAGCACCCGCTTTCCAAATCCCCCAAGTTTGCCGCGAAAGGCATGGGTGCTGGTGCGCAGGCCGATCACCGGTATGCCTCGGTTGCAGGCATCATTAAAGTGTTTGTATACCTCATCAGGCCAAGTACGAAAACGCAGCAGCATGATAATGGCGTCCGCATTGTCCAAGGCCTTGGGATTGGACAGACTCTTCTGGTTGGTGGGATCTATCTCCCCCTTGTCATTCAACGAGAAAAGAACGGTGCATTTGAAGCCGTGGCGTTGACTGAGAATCTTCGCCATCATCGGCAGGCCTTCCTCACTGCGATATTCCTCATCACCAGTAAGGAACACCAAGTGCTTGCCCTTGCCTTCGTACACTATGTGATCCTGATCGGCGTGCAACAAAGGTGCGATCAGCAGTATGGTGAAAAGTAAGGGAAAGAATTTTTTCATATTATTTTATGATTTGCGTTTAGCTTTTAAGGGGACAGGGATTAGTCTAGCAACGGAGACAGTGCCTGCAAACAACAAATGGCTGACAAGGAACTCATTCTGGTGCGTCACGCCAAGTCGAGTTGGGGAGATCCTGGCTTGGCTGACCATGATCGTCCGCTAAATAAACGCGGTGAACATAACGCTCCAGAGATGGGACAACGTTTGCAGTCACATGGTGTACGACCGGATGCAATATTCACCAGCACGGCCATGCGGGCTGCAACTACGGCTGATACTATTGCCGGAATGATAGGGTTTTCCGCGGACAGAATTAAGAGGGATCGAGAATTATATCATGCGGACGTTGCCGATTGGCTGGCCTGGCTGGCCCAGCTAGATGATGCTTGGGCTACGGTGATGGCCTTTGGACATAATCCGGGACTTACTGAACTTGTAGCTGGATTGTGGGGATTACCCATCCTGAACGTCCCAACGTGTGGTGTTGTATTGCTGCACTTTGAGTTGGAAGAATGGAAGGATGCCGCAGAGAGAAAGCCTACGGCTGCGCTATTTGACTACCCGAAGAACCAATTGGGGTCTTTCGAGGAGATACTTTAATTTTTAGTTATCTTTTTTTTCTTCACCCCGATTAAACAAACCGTTGAGTAGTCCTCCTATTCCCTCACCACCGCCGGCACCGCCAAGTTCTTCGGCTTTACTCGGATCAATCATTACTTCAATGCGGTTATTGGTCCCATCAAGCATTCGGTTCAAGCCTTCATCGTCTGAATCTTCCTTGATTGACTCGATGAGCTCTTGTCGACTTCGCAAGGTATCCTCGGAGCGGTCACCGCCAACTAGGTGTCCCAGAGCCAAGTAACGTAGTGGACCAAGTTCGTCGTTCAATACAACCTCCTTAAAAAAGGCATTACTGTCGTCATTGGTACCCACATGCTTTAGAACGGCGTCTCCAAGGGCCATTTTATCACCGTCATCAGTCAGGCTATCGTCCTTGAGCTTGGCATAAAGTAGCGGCACGGCCTTTTCCCCAAGGATGGTTGTAAGATAGTTAACCACAGCCCCGTCCACCTTGCCCTCGGGTGTGATGATCATTGTCTTGGCAGCGTCCACGAAAGTGGCGTCCTTATACTTCATTAGAATGGCAAAAAGAACCATACGGGCGGCTTCATCAAAAAGACTGGATGTCGCGGCGGGTGCGCTGGTGAGGAGATCATGGGTGACCTCCAGCACCTTATTCTTATAAAAATCGGGTGCCATTTCGGATAAAATCATATCTAAAATAGCTACTTCCAGTCCGCGGCCGGTCGAATCCAAGACTTTGGCCAAAGCTGCTTCAGCCTTGGCTCCGCCGATGTCATGCAGAACAAAAAATAGACCGATGCGCATTGATTGGGGTGTGAGTTCACGCTTCATCTCCTTGAAGGCATTGGACAGAAAATAGCTACCAAAACCGGATTGTAAAAAATCGCGGGTTCTACTTTTGCCTTCCTCTCCTCTGGCTTTCGCATCGGCTGCGTCCTCTCGTTCCCGCTGAAATGCGAGTGCTCTGGCTTCGTATTCCACATCCGTTTCAGTTTCAAAAAACGCAACAATTGCGGGCAGTGATTTCTCGCCAGCTTTGGTGAGGCTCACCATGTAATGGATCACCTCGCGCATGGATTGCTGCCGTGTGTCCCCGGTAGGGCGGATAAGTTTCAATTCCTCAATAATTTCCTCCGGCGAAGTTGTAATTGCAGTGAAGACTGTATTTGTCGTCTTGGTTTCAATGATGTCCACCCGACCGGCTTGAGCCTTGGCGGCGTTGAGTTGTTTTCTAAGATCGGCGATCTGTTGTTCCATTTTGGCAGTACTTGTGGAACCTGAATCATGGCTGCTGTTGCCGGACTTGAGGATGAACACGGCTGCGGCACCCACTAGGGCGGCGACGATGATGGGGAGGGTTTGTTTCATGTGGACTTAATTGAATATACTAGAAAAGGGAGCAAAGGGCACAGCAGTATTGCGATTTATTTTTCTGAGTCCTGACGCCCTTGCAGTGTGCGACCAAGTTCTCCGTCTATTTTATCCAGCCCCTGGTTGAATTCTGGATGGTTGAATTCCTCCCGGATGTCTTGAATCAATTGACGTCGATTGATCAGAACCTGATCTGATTGTGTTTCAGCATCACGCATGAGTGATGTATAGGGCAGTTTCAATTCTCCCCAGTTAAACCTTTCGCCTTCCACTTGTTTGTCGAGCCCCTCCCTCACGACATCCATTAGTATCTGGTTGGCTTGAGCATTTTGGCCAACGTAGTGAAGAGCAGCATCTCGCACAGCATATTTTGCTACTCCATCGGTTACACGGTTATCATTGATGGCAGTCTGGAGGATGGGAATGGCATCGGCGCCTAGTACTTGACGCAGGTAAGACAGGGCATGGCCATCCAATGAGCCGTCGGGACGAATAAGTAGGCCCTTGGCGATTTCCACAAAATCAAGGTCCTTATATTTCACCAAAATTGCATAGAGATAGCCCTTGGTTTGCAGGTCAACTTCCATGGCGTCTTCTCCCAAGGGGGGCATATCGGTCAGTATATCACGGGCTGCTTTAAGAATCTTATCGAGGTGTTCTCCGGGGGATAGCTCCTGCAGGCTAAGTTCCAGATAAGCTACCTCAACACCCCGTGCGGTGGCCTCCAGTACCTCGAGCAGCAAGGCTTTGGCTTGCTCGGTCCCAATATTATGGGTGGCCTCCAAAAGGCCTAAACGCAGTGTGGCTGGGTAATCGGTATTCGTTCGAGGGAAGGGGCGAAAATAGTTCCAAGCAGAAGTCCGACGTTTGGCTTTATCCGTGGTCTCAGGTTCCTTTCCAGCTTTTTTATCGCCTTTTATTTTATCTTTTTTATTGGGTTGAGATTTTACCGATCGTCGACCGGACAGGCTCGCAGAAATATCTAAATCCACATCCTTGGCCATGAATTTCCTAATGGCGGGGATGGCAGCATCTCCTTGATCTACTAATGTTTCCAGATAATAGACCGCGCGTCGAAGGGTGCGTTTATCGGAAGCATCTAGCTTGGTGAGTTTTTCGATCACACTTTCGGCGGAGGGCAAGGTCGGAGCCATAGGCACCTCAACTTTCGTTTCAATCACCTCCACCCGGCCAGCTTCAGCCTTGGCTTGAGCAAGTTGCTTTCTTAATTCGGCAATTTGCTGGTTTATTTCCGTGGTATTGGCTTCTGCCTGTCCACCAGTTTTTCCGCTTTTACCGCATGCACTCACTAGGACAGCGAGGATAATTACTGTTATTTGTTTCATTTTTCTTGTTGTTGAGAGGAGTCTAAGAGGTAACTACCGCCAAGTCGATTTTGTTACATCAAAAAATTAGTTATAAACGAAATGTTTCGCAATCGTGACAATGTTGTTGGCTTTAATCCGGCCGTACAATTGTCGCTTCAATTAATTTTTGGAATGAAACAACCGATGCATTTCCCACGTGGCTTGGGCACGGGCTTACCAGCGAGCAGTGCATCAAGAGTATCACGCAGGTCGTGTTGCGTGATTATCTTCCGTGGTTTTCCGAAATCCTCATAAAAATTATTGATGCGTCCGCGGTAAACAATGTGTCCATTCGATTCCGTTACCACGGCCTCTGGCGTGACTGTTGCACCTGTGGCTCGCACGAGCGTATGCTTCAGGTCATGGATGGTGTTGAGTTTAGTGTAATTGTAATCTTTCCGGTGAGTTGTAACGTCAGCTGTGGTCATGTCCGGATCTACATACACCAGTGTAAACTGTGCCTTCGTGCGATAACCCTCAACAATACGGCGAATCTCTGGGGCGAGTTTGTTAGCCACTGGGCAATCATGTGTGATGAAAAATAGAACCGATGGCTTCTTTCCATTGGCCGTCAGTGGTGTTTGAATACCACCGTTGATATCCCTGATGATTATTGCCGGCTTCTGGTCGGATTGAACGAGAAAACTTCCACCAAACAAGGTTGAAATGATAACTAATGATCTGATCATTCTTTGTTCCCAAGCATACGAATATATAGCGTCAGTGATTACTTTGCCTGAAAAAGAGGCTTGATGACATAAAAAAGACTAAAGCGCTTTACAGTTGTGCCGATTCAAGTAAATTGTCGGGGCGGGGTTTATTTTGGTTAAAAACAAGCGACAATTTTTTGTTGGCATATTCATGGCGGCGATGCCATTTGTTTTCCCTGTAGATATTTTCGCTGCTGCCGGTGTACCGAGTAAAGGTAAACCAGGTATTGGAACCCCCCAATCTGGCGATCCTAATTCTATGAATAAGGGCCAAGGGGCGTCAACTCCTCCGAAGAAAACCCCTCCGAAAAAAACTCCTCCGAAAAAAACTCCTCCGAAAAAAAAGCCGGCACCCAAACCAAAACCCCAAAAGCCGCGCCTCATACCGCGAAATGTTTTACGATTTTCTTTGCGTCTTAATAGACCATTGCCGCTTACTGTGACCACACCTGGGAGAATTAATGCGCCTCTTAGCGGGCGTGTGGCGGTTGCGTCTCTTGGTGGTGGCAGGAGAATAAATGTGCCACTTAGTAGGAGGATTGCACGAACCAAGCCTTCTTCGCAAGGCACCGCACAACAAGGTGGCGCACAACAAGGTGGCGCACAACAAGGTGGCGCACAACAA
>CBFHWX010000025.1:0-30632 GCA_965659445.1 Limisphaerales bacterium
TGGTAATTAAATCCCTTGTTACCCACATGAACCAAAATATTGAGTTTGGGCTTGGGGTTGCGTCCATATTTCCGGGCCAGATCCCATGTATTATAACCCTCCGCAAAAATCAGCTTATCACTCTCGCGGCCTCCTTCCTCAGAGATTCTTCTCTCAGTCGCATGACCGCCTCCACCGGGCGCTGCTGAAACAAAAAGGTGCGGATGGCGAAACATGATGCGCGCAGTGCCGCGCCCGCCCTGTGAGAAACCCTCCAGTCCTCGCCCTTTGCGCCCCGGGATGGTGCGGTAGGTTGCGTCCACGTGAGGGATCAGCTCCTTGATAAAGACATCCTCACCCATCTGGCCTTTCTTCTCCATATTGTAGTGGCTAACCGGGCCTCCATTAACAAAAACATAAAGTGCCGGTGACACCTTGCCCGCTTTCATGGCCTCATGAATCCAAGGCACCAGTTTTATGCTCTTGATCTCGCTACCGGGCCTACCGCCATGCAAATAGTAGACCACCGGAAACCGCTTTTTTTTGTTCGCCGCATACTGCGCCGGCAGATAAATGCAGTAACCCACCTCCACTCCCATCGAAGGGCTCCTGAAGGTGGCGTGCCGCACCTCCTTGGGCGCATTGGCAGGGAGCTTGTTGACCCACTTGAAGGGCGGGCGCACTTTCTTCTTTTTCTTGGGCGCATCCTGCGCGGCCAACACGCCGGCCAAGATCAGGATTAATCCGGTTGCAAGTAATCTCATAAAATCAATCCTCCACCTTTGCCTTCATGCCCCCACGCAGGGCACCAGCCTCTACCGAACCGTAGTTGTCGGCAAACAACGGGTCAAGAGGCCGACTATTGGGCATCGACAACCAGATGCGCAGGATGTGCCGGCGACGGTCCGGCTCGGGCCAATCCTCAAACTCAGTTCGGCGATGCAGGTTCACCCAGTTGTTTACAAAAAAGAGGTCACCGGGTTCCTGCCGAAAACTGCAATGCAAATGCGGCTCATCAGCCAACGTCTCGACCAGATCCAACGCCTCCACCTGTTGAGCGGTTAAATCCGGTAAATCCGGATGAGCGTGGGCGCGGTTAATCAGTACCCGCAGCAGGTTTGCGGCAAAGTGGCCTTCACAAAATGAAAAAACCGGCTGCCGGCACCAAGGCTTGTCATTACCGCCATCAACGGTATGGCGCAGGTAATAGAAGGGCTCACACAACACCGCCAGCAAATCGGGTCGCTGCTTCAGGATCTCATTGTAGAGCGCCATGGAGCTAACAATGCGGTTTTCACCGCCGCTCTTGGCCTGTCGATGGCAGCAGAAACCAATCACATCACAGCGATCGGTATGGTAACTTAGTTTACGGTTGGTATTAGGCCCGCGGGTGCGCGGGTCATCCGAGGCATAACCTTTATCTGCCACGCTGAAGATCAGCTCACCTTCCGCACTCTGGGAAAGCGGTGTACCCAGATGCATCGCGATAATCCAAAAGACACGCTCCAGTACCGCCTGATCAAGATCGCCCGCCGGCAATCCCCGCATAAAAACCGCGCCTGATCCATGTTCCAGATCGTGCTGCACACGGGCCAGTCGCGAAGCCAGCTGTGGAAGCTCGATGTCGGTTAATTCAATTTCCTCTGCAGGCGTGTCAGTGCAGGTGTCCGCAGCCAAGAGAAGTTCCTCAATCTCGGGCTCGGTGAAATTGATTTCCCAATCGGCGCGCGCACACAGATCCTGCCCTCGCCACAATGAGGGATGATCCAAAGGCTGCCTGAGGACGGCATCGATCATTTAGTTCACCGTAAATTGAAGAATGCGCGCGGCCGTGCCTTTGCTCTTCGGGTTGGACTTTTCACTCAACCGAAGACGGGCAGTGTGTTGGCCCGCCTTTAGGTCGGCCGCAAACATCACCGTTCGCGGATAATTCAGGCCACGGCTGTAGTGGTGGTATAAATCCACCCGCTTCCATTGACCACCGTCGATGCTCACCTCCATCACGCCTGCATCGGGGCCGGCCAACACATAAGCACCCAAAGCCCGGCCCTTGAATCTAAGAGCAGTTTCCTTACCTGCTTGGGTTGCTGTCAAAAGTTTCATACCGTCAAAGGGGTTGCTACGGAACCCGCCGGGAATCTGTTTCCAATCAGGTACATGCCACGTCCATGCCGTACTGGCACTGGCTTCAGGCAATAGGAAGTGACCATTAAAATAACTACCACCATCAACAGGCTTCCAGGGTACTGCATGAGGCGAGGTATCTTTCACTGGAGGTTTACTCCACGCCGTTCCTAGCAATTGCGCGATCATGCCTGCAGCAATGGCGTTACCTGCAGGCTTGGGATGGGTGCCGCCAAAGACTTTCCATGTGAGTTTACCCGCATCAATCTGATCGGCCACCTCGCGCGCAAGAAAGATGGTCGATACATTGTACGCCTTGAGCACTTTTTCGTGCGCTGCCATCGGCAGCGGCATTTTTCCTGCCTGCAACTGCTCGAGCATACCAGGGTTCACAAAGTGGGTGACGACAATATCCATATTCGGCTGGGCCTTGCGCGCCTGACGGATGATACCTTCCATCCCCCGGATACACTCACGCGTGGCATGGCCGGCGTCTTGATCATCGTTCACGGCAAACTCGATAAAGAAGAGATCAATGCGACCCTTGGCCAAGACTTCTGATTTCAAGCGGAAGGCGCCTGTTGTCGAGCAGGTCGAGGAGATGCCGGCATTGACGAACTCGAACTTTGTTTTCGGATAACTTTTTTGCAACCAATCAGCCACCATAGGCCGGTAACCATTCATCTGGGTAATGGATCCACCCATAAACGCCACGCGCCCCGTTTTGTTTTGCTCGAACTGCAACTGACTGTTGGCGTAGCTACCGCGCGCAATAATGTTTCGGTTTTGTTCCGCAGCAACAACGCAAAATGACAACAGAACGGCTGCAACAAATGCAGAGAATTTCATCCGGTAAGTTTAACCACATGGACACAGGGAGCACAGGGAAAAGAGCCTCACCTTGTTTAATGATTTACCAGAGACGATAGCCCACATGAGAGAGTAATCAGGAGATTGTTCGACAAATTAGATTTCCCTAGAATCAAGCTCTTCCCATTGAGCATATGCTTCATGCAGTTTAGCCCCCAATACTTCAAGCTTTTGAGTAATTTCTTGTGTTTCTTCCCAAGGTTTCTTAAAGAATTCCGGATCATCCAATTGTTTTTGAAACCTATTTTGCTCTTCTTCCAATTGGGAAATTTTCCCAGGCAAAGCTTCAAATAGTTTTCGTTCTTTGTAGGTGAGCTTCTTGGGTTTATCCGAGACTGTTTTTGGTAGTTTGGTTTTATTCGCTTTAGCCCTTTTATTGACATTGTCCGCTGGGTGAACTGCTTTTTTTTGGGCTAAATAATCGTCATATCCTCCGGTATATTCCCTCACAATTCCGTTACCTTCGAAAACCAATATGCTTTGCACCACATTATTAAGGAAGGCGCGGTCATGGCTCACAAGTAAAAGTGTGCCATTGAATGTTGAGACCAATTCCTCCAGCAACTCCAGGGTTTCAGAGTCCAGATCATTGGTTGGTTCATCCATCACAATGAGGTTAGCGGGATGTTTAAAAAGCTGAGCCAAAAGTAGCCGGTTTTTTTCACCACCGGAAAGATAGCAGACGGGTTTACGCGCCTGATCAGGAGTGAAGAGAAAATCCTCTAGGTAACTATAAATATTCCTGGAACGACCATTTATGATAACCGATTCCTGACCTTCCCCAATGTTCTCCAGAATAGATTTATCTTCATCAATCTTTTGACGTAATTGATCAAAATAAATGATTTCAAGTTTTGTGCCTTGGTGCACAGAGCCTTCCGTAGGGTTTAGTTGACCAAGGAGCAGCTTGAGCAGAGTTGTCTTCCCGGAACCGTTCTTCCCGACAATCCCAATTCTATCACCACGCATGATAACCGTGGATAGATCACTGACAATAGCCTCGGTCTCGTAAGCAAAGGAGAGGTTCTTGGTTTCAACCACCAAGTGCCCGGAGCGTTCAGCTTTCATTGCCTGCATGTTCACAGTGCCGATTTGGTTGCGGCGTTCATTGCGTTCTTGACGCATTTTTTCCAGCACACGCACACGCCCTTCGTTCCGAGTGCGACGCGCCAAGATGCCTTTACGAATCCACATTTCCTCCTGTGCAAGTTTCTTGTCAAACTGGGTATTCTGCTTTCCCTCCGCTTCCAAGAATGCTTGTTTACGCTTCAAGAACGTCGGGTAATCGCAGCTCCAATCAAACAATTTACCACGATCTATTTCAATAATGCGCTGGGCCAAAATTTGCAGGAAAACACGATCGTGCGTCACAAACACTAACGTACCGGTATAGTTTTTTAGGAATCCCTCAAGCCACACGATGGAATCGATATCGAGATGATTGGTGGGCTCATCGAGCAGCAGAACATCCGGCTTACTCACGATCGCCTTGGCAAGCAAAACCCGGCGTTTCATACCTGAAGAAAGAGTTAGAAACTCATCGCTTCCATTCAGGTTCATTTGTTTTAGCACGCCCCCAACGGCCTTCTCCTTTTGCCAAAGATCTTCTTCCGAAAATTGCAAATCTGCTCCGATAAAGTCCATCACGGTCTCATCAGGACCCTCAGGAACTTCCTGCACCAGTCGTGCAATCCGAATTTTTTTTGCACGTTGAACATGCCCTCTATCCGTCTCAACTTCCCCGGCCAGAACTTTCATCAGCGTCGACTTGCCCGAGCCATTACGCCCAAGCAAGCCAACGTGTTCGCCATGACTCAGGTCCAGATTAATTTGGTCAAGCAGAATTGAGCCATCCCAAGAAAACGTGACTTCGCTAAGATTTATTAATGACATGTTTAAATGTCAGCAAACGGGTTGCGGGAGCAAAATAGTACCATCATACAAAAGTAATTCTAGCTCCGCAAAAGACCAACAACCATCATCATTCACGGTGATTATCATTGCCAGAAGAATACTTAAATCTAACCATCCAATTCGAATAATTTAGATGTTTAGTCGTCGCTGCAACAGTGCAATCTATATGGAGATATGCGGAGTCTCCAAGAGAATTGGTTCACCCCTCCAAACGTTTACGGAACTTGAAAGGGTGCCCGGGCTCAGCTCAGTTTCCATCCCTTCCGGTAGCTGCGTCCTAGGTATTTCTCGGCTTCCGGAGCGTTGGGAAATTTCATCTTCTTGGGTTCCCATTCCAGCTTCTTCCCGGCGCGGTAGGCAATGTTGCCAAGGTGATTGGCCTCGGTCAGTGGCCCGGCATAGGCAAAATTACACAAGGGCTCAGGCCCCTCCCCTTTGCAGGCGCGAATCCACTCAGCCTGCTGACCGGGGGAAGGTGCGATCGATCGCTTGGGACGCTCGAAGCCCTTAAATTTTTCCTCGGGCAGCAAGATGAGCTTGCTATAATCGGCCAGCAGCATGCCCTCTTCACCAATGAAGAGCGTGCCGTTGCCCCATTTGGGAATTCCACCCTTGTGCCAGATTTTCGGTTTTTTGGTGCCCTGATACCAGGTGTGCTCGACCGCAGGATATCCGTCTCCTCGGGCAGCGAAGGTGTATTTCACGCTCATTGAGGCAGGGGCAATATCGTGGTGAGGCTTGGGCCCGGATAGGGGCTCGATCGTGAGCGGGACATCGAGTTTGAGTGCCCACCACGGCAGGTCGTTGCGATGGCTGCCAAGGTCGGACATGGTGCCGTTGCCAAAATCCCACCAGCGATACCAGCGCGGGCCGGGGAAATAATCCGTGTGGAACGGACGGTGCGGGGCGGGGCCGATCCATAGATCCCAGTCGAGAGTAGCGGGTACCGGTTTGCCTTCCTTGGGTGTATCTTGCGTTGAAAGGATGTCCCGGTATCGCTTGGCGTCTTCCGGGCTCTGCCAGCCCCAGGCGCGGCTTACCCAGGTATGCACTTCGCTGACCGGTCCGATGGCACCGGCCTGAATCAATTCCACCACGCGCCGATAGTTTTCACCGGCGTGAATCTGCGTGCCCATCTGGGTTTGCACGCCAGCTTTCGCCGCTGCCTCGGTGATAATGCGGCATTCGTGGACGTCACGGGTGAGCGGCTTTTCGCAGTAGACGTGCTTCTTGGCCTGCAGTGCCGGCAAGGTGGCAAAAGCGTGGGTGTGTTCGGTCGTAGCGACGACCACCGCGTCGATATCCTCAAGCTTTCCGAAAAAATCGCGCAGGTCCTTGTAGGTGCGAGCCTCGGGCGCGGTCTTCAATGCGCCCTTGAGACTGTTTGCGTTCACGTCACAGAGAGAAACGATATCCTCGTACCTGCAGGCATTGACATGGCTTCGACCGCGGCCGCCGACGCCGATGAGGCCAACATTGAGCTTGCCGTTGGGTGACTTGGAACGCGTGATCGCGGGAAAACCCAGGATCGCAGTTGATGCCGCAGTCGTTTTGATAAATTCACGGCGGGAAAAACGGCTGGAAGCAACTTGGTCATTCATTTTATATGTCTTTCAATTAATTAGTTAATAAACGTAGAAAAATTTCCATACGGCGTGGGAAGGCTAAAGCTTGGGAAATGCTGCCTTCAGGTTAACCTTGTCAGCCATTTCCTTTTGCAATTTAAGCAAGCGTGCGTAAAGCGTCGCGATCCGTTTTTCCTGATTGGCATTGTGCGCCAGATCCTTCATTTCCAACGGATCATCAATGATGTTGTAGAGGCGCATCTTCTGGACTCTGGGATAAAGAATCAACTTATAGCCATCCATCGTCACGCTACGTTGTGCATCTAAATAGGCCCCGTAGATCGCATCGTAAGCGTGCTTAGTGGTCTTACCGCGCAGAAGCGGCATGACACTGTGGAACTCCACTTTATCTGCCTGCTTTGCTCCAGCTAGTTCCAAGGTGGTGGCGTGGATGTCCTGCAGGTAAATGGGGGCATCAATCTTGGCATCCGACTTGATACCCGGACCCACAGCGAGGAAAGGCACTCGTGTGCTGTGCTCATACAGGTTCTGTTTTCCAAATAGGCCATGATGCCCAACGCCCAACCCGTGGTCGGCGCTGAAAAAGATGTAAGTATTATCTGCCTGTCCGCTCTTCTCCAGCGAATCGAGAATGCGACCCACCTGCGTGTCCAGATGCGTGATGATGGCGTAGTATTCCTGCCGGTGGACTTTCACCGCGTGCTCCGTACGGGGAAAAGGCCCAAGCTTTTCATCCCGCAAACTTTTGCCAGACTTCATGCCTTCCTTGTAGGGATATTCTGCCAGATAATTCTTTGGCACCTTGATCCTGCTCAGAGGATATTTGTCGACGTATTCCTTGGGAGCCTGACGCGGGTCGTGTGGTGCATTAAAAGCGATGTACATGAAGAAGGGGCGTTTATCCTTCTTGGCCATGCCTAGATAATCAATGGCGTCATCAGCCACAATTTCACTCCAGTGTTTGCCGCCTTTCCAGAAACCATCAAATTTCTTGTCATATGGACTCCACGGATCGGGCTTGCCGGGCAACGGCCGGTTATAGCCAGTCGGAGTTTGGTTGGGCATACCTGGCCGGATGTTGCGGGCCACCTCAAAAGCTTCATCGGCCTTGGCGCGGATGTGCCATTTGCCGGTAAAGAAAGTCTGGTAGCCTTGACGCTTTAGCACCTGCGGCCATAGTCCATCAAACTCCTTCTGCTTTGCTTCCTGATTCGGCGAAGGTTTTTTATTCCCCTTGCGCGGACCACCCAAAAGATTGGAAGCCTGTTGCGCACGCCAGACATAACGACCGGTGATCAACATGTGCCGACTGGCTACACACACCGCGCCACTCCATGAACCCATGTTGTAGGCCCGGGTGAAGGTGGTACCGCGCTTCACAAGCCGGTCCAGATTCGGAGTATCGATATCCGTCAGACCCAGTGCGCCAATAGTCTCGTAACATTGATCATCAGCAAAAATAAAAAGGACATTGGGTTTGCCAGCCGCCTTGGAAATAAAAGGAGCTGCCAGAAAAATCGCCAGCACTAGCCGGCCCAGCAATTGAAGCGGGGATTGTTTCATGCGTGGCACGATGCTTACTTAAGTCACCCTTGCAGGCAAACTCATTTCTTCTTCCTGCCGCCCTTCCCTTGGCTGAACTTTGCCTTGGGGTCATATAGAGGATTCTTCTCAGAAGGCACAGGTGCCTTCGTAGCCTTACGCCACTTCAACATGGAAGCATACAATTCCTTAACCTTCTCAGGCATCTTGCCTGCCAAATTATTCTTCTCACCCAAGTCCTCTCTAAGATTATAGAGTTCAAGTTCACCGTCCTCGAAGAACTCAATCAATTTCCAGTCACCCATGCGAACCGCAGCAGCTGGCGTAGTGCGAAATGCCCCATGCCTTGCCGTGTAGCCCTGCAGATACGCCGGAAAATGCCAGTAAAGCGCATCACGCCCCAATGCAGCCGAAGCATTCTTGAGACAGGGCACTAAACTTAAGCCATCAAGCTTTAGCTTCTTGGGGCGCTTGATTTCGGCCGCTTCCATGAATGTAGGATATAAATCCACCCCGATCACCGGCTCACGGCAGGTGCTACCCGCCTTGGTTACCCCGGGCCATTTCACCACCAACGGTTCACGAATACCGCCCTCATAGAGCATCCCCTTGGAACCACGCAATGGCGCATTGGAGGTCACCCCCCCGTGCCCGCCGTTATCAGAAAAGAAGATCACGATCGTATTGTCCTCAAGCTTAAGCCGCTTGAGAGTGGCCTGCACCGCGCCAATGCTGTCATCCATACTCTCAATCATACCTGCATAAGCCGCATTCTTGTGCCCGCCCACCGTCGGCTTCTTCTGATACTTTGCCTTTAACTCGGGCTTGGATTGAATAGGCGTGTGCACCGCATAGTGAGTGAGGTAGAGAAAGAATGGCTTGTCCTTGTTCGTCTCAATAAATTCACAGGCTTCCCTTCCCAACCGATCAGTCAGGTACTCACCCTTCTCCTTGGTGAGGAGATTTGGGTAATTGTAAGGGCTATGATAGCCACCTCCACTCGGGCTTCCCCAATGTTTTCCGGCAATATTGACATCAAAGCCTTGGGTCGTCGGATCCGCACCCAAATGCCATTTACCCATCGTGGCAGTCACGTATCCAGCTGACTTGAGGGTCTCGGCAATGGTCACAAAGCGTCCGGCCAATTCGGTGGTGTTTTTTATTGGAATTAATTTCCTGAATTTTGCCTGCCCCCGATCCGAATTGCCCACCGTATACACGCCGTGCCGCGGACCATAAAGGCCACTCATGAGACACGCACGACTGGGAGCGCAGTTTGGCGCGCATGCGTAAGCGTCCATAAACTTCATTCCCTCGCGCGCCAGCTGATCAACATGTGGAGTCTCGTAATACTTGGAGCCCATGAAGGACACATCGGTCCACCCAAGGTCATCGATAAAATAGAAGACGATATTTGGTTTTGCCTGCGCGGAAAACACGAGCAATGCAGCAAACGGTACAAGTAGTTTTTTCATATCAATCAATTCGCTTCAGGCGCGTCCCTTTGTGCGTGATTTTCAGCTGGTGATCAACGGTGTTTATTCCAGCTTGTGCTTTTACGGCATGATTATATTTTATTGTCCCCCGAATGGTGCGTGGAGAGATTCCACGACGTTCTCCCTTCATTGTTGGAGAGCATGAAACAAAGAGGGGCAACACTTGAGTCAATAACGGTAAAGGACAAAGAAAATGACTGATTACATTACAACAAACTGGATGATAATTCCAACAGTGCTGGTAGGGATTGGTTACTTCTGGCACTGTAAGCAGATTATGCGTGCTGCTAATAGGATTGAAGAACTTGAAGTTGAAATGCATAAAGAAATTGCTTTGAGAGATTGGGCGACAGAACAGACCGAACTAGTAGCTAGACACTTTATACGAGAATATACGAGAATATGAAACCTTCGCCAGCAGCACCGGAGAATTGAAACTGTGATTTTAAACTAAAATGAAAACATCCCACTCCCTCCTCCTAGTAATACTCGGCCTCACATTCAGTGCGTCCGCCGCCGACTTTGAAAAAACCAAGGCCGACAACTGGCATCACTGGCGCGGGCCCAGCGCCACGGGCGTTTCGAGCACCGCCAAGCCGCCAACGCAGTGGAGCGAAGATAAAAATATCCAGTGGAAAATCGCCATCGAGGGCTACGGCAGCGCCGCGCCGATCATTTGGGGCGACAAGGTTTTTATCCTCACCGCCATCAACACCGGCAAGGTGGATCCCTCGCTGCCACGCCCAGAGGATCAGCCGCCGCGCCTGTTCGGCGTCAAACATCCGAATACGGTTTATGAATTTGTGGTGCGCTGCTTCGACCGCAAGACGGGCAGGAAAATCTGGCGCAAGACGGCCACCAAATTGATCCCGCACGAGGGTGTGCACGGCGACAACAATTTTGCCTCCGCCTCGCCCACCACCGATGGCGAGCGGCTCTATTGCTGGTTCGGTTCCGCCGGTTTGTTTTGCTACGACCTCAACGGCAAAAAACTTTGGGATCGCAAACTCGGCCAAGTGAAAATGGGCGCTTACGTCGGCGAAGGCTGCTCGCCCGTGATTCACGACGGCAAACTGGTCATCGTGCGCGATCATCAAAAGCAATCGACCATCGAAGTGCTCAACGCCAAGACCGGCGAACCCATTTGGAAAAAGAACCGCGCTGAAGGTAACAACTGGGCCACGCCGGCCATCGTGCGGCACGGCGGCAAAACACAAGTCATCACCACCGCCTCCAAAAAAGTGCGCAGCTACGATCTCGCCAATGGCGACCTCATCTGGCAATGCGCCGGCCTCACCGGCAACGTCATCCCCTGTCCCGTGGTGGAAAACGGCGTGGTCTTTTGCATGAGCGGTTACAGTGGCTACTCGCTCCTCGCCCTCCCCCTCACCGCCCGGGGCGACATCACCGGCACCGACAAAATCCTCTGGCGCAAAAACCGCGGCACGCCCTACGTCCCCTCGCCCGTGCTCTATGATGGCCTCCTATTTTACAGCCAATCCAACCAAGCCCTCCTTACCATCACCGACGCCAAGACCGGCGAAACCCATCTCGACCGCGAACGCCTGCGCGACGTCTCCAACGTCTTCAGTTCCCTCGTCGGCGGCGGCGGAAAAGTTTACATCACCGGCCGCAACGGAGTCACCCTTGTCCTCAAACGCGCAAAAAAACTGGAAGTCCTCGCCCAGAACAAACTCAACGACCGCCTAGACGCCTCCCCCGCCCTCGCCGGCAACCAGCTCTTCATCCGCGGCCGCAGCTTCCTCTACTGCATCAGGGAGTAATCGATTCGCCTGATGTGGGCTTGGCTTAAGGTGGGTTTGATTCACAAAACACATTTCGTTCTTTCTACAATATTCCGATTGGAATCCGAGGGTATGGGGGATTTCTCTGATTGGGTTCCGGAAGTGGGCATGGGTACATGAAGTAGAGCACCACCCTACGCCTCGTTAGAGAATTCAGAAAAATTTAGAAAACTTGAAGCCCACATCTCCCCAGCCCAGATCATCACACATCACCAGCACAATGTTAGGCCGATCAGCCGCCAAGGAAATCAGCGGCAGAAACGAAATTAAAAAGATGCAACGACCAAAACTCATGGCTCCCAGCGCATTCGCCTGAGTTCGTCTGGGCTTGAAACCGTGCGAACAGCTCCGTCAGCGGTGCCAACGGCAATGGCATGCCCATCAAAGAATTCCAGAAATTCCAGGGCTTCCTTAAGTTCGCCTGAACCGTTCCATCCCAAGTCGGTTTCATATAGTCTGGAACTCAAATGCTGACCTTGACCGAATGCGCCTCGATCCGAGCATCCCCGACGACCGGATCAACTTTGCCACTCACGTGCAGCCGATCCGTTAGTTAATGTAGGAAAAAATTTGCCAAATCCATTCTCCTATATGAGGATTCGGCCCGAACAACCTGAACCCAATTGAAAGGAACATAAATGAAAAATCTCAAACTGTTTTTGGCTGTGCCTGCTATCGCCCTGGTCAGCATGGGTTGCGCTAGCCTGTTTGGAACCCAGCTTTGCCCCGTGTCAGGCGAAGGTCTCACAAGCATGGGTGGCCCGTATATCGTCGATTATAAGGGAACAAAAGTTAAATTGTGCTGCGAGGGCTGCAAGGATGACTTTGACGCGAACCCCCAGAAGTACCTGGATATCATCGCAGGCAAGACTCCGTATCCAAAGCCGGAGGAATAAAACCCGATTGGTTTTTCGACGCGAACAGCAAAGGCTGTTTGCGTCGTTTATTTTTGATAGTCCTGACCCGCGTCACTGTGCTTGCAGGAGGCACGCCATTCATTCAATGCGCGTACCATTTGCTTAACAGTCTCCGGATGTTTGGCGGCCAAATCGTTTTTTTCCGAAGGATCTTTTACCAGATCGAATAATTTTAAAGCAGGCACCTTGTCTGGTTGATTCTTTTTGGATCCCTTGCCGTAAATTTTGTAGCGGTCTCCAATTAAGGCAACTTGACCTGCTGATTGAAAGCCGATCGGCTTACCCCGCTGCTTCATTTTGCCACGGAATAGGGGAAGCAAACTCACCCCATCAAGGGGCCGATTATCCGCAGGCTTAGCCCCGAGGATATCCAGAATAGTTGGGAGATAATCACTGGTGACTGCGGGGATGCCCGTATTACCGGGGCGCACCTTACCGGGCCATTCGATAAGCCCGGGAACCCGAATGCCTCCTTCCAAAAGGGAACGTTTGCGTCCACTTAAATGACCGGCCACCCCCGGCGCACTATTAGCCTGACCTTCAGGTCCGTTATCACTGCAAAAAGTAACCAATGTATTCTGGGCCACGCCCATGGCGCGCAACTCAGTGCGCAAACGTCCCACCTGCTCGTCCATTGCGGTGATGCAGCCGTAATAGTGCTGAGCGTATTTTTCATGGTTGGCATACATTCGTGTGTATTGTAGCCCTGCCACTACGGGCAGATGAGGCGTGTGAAACCAGACAATGGTGAAAAAGGGCTGATCATTTTGCACTGCAGCACGCATAAAGGGAATGGCGCGGTCCATGATGATGCGCGAATTATCACCCCACAGATTTTCAGAAACACGTCTGCCTTTTTCATCCCAATAGCCGGTTCCATAGGGGACATTTTCCTCAGAGGGATCCCACCACCTTCTACTATTGTTTCCCTTGGGACGCAGCATGGGGTCCCATGTAGGCACCTTGGATTCTGTAGAAAAACACACATCAAACCCATTGGCCTGAGGTGGAGAGAAGTGAGCGACTCCATCAGGCCCACCTCGATTCGCTTCCTTCTGGGTCTTTGTGAGAGTGCCCAAGTGCCACTTGCCAAAGTGACCGGTCGCGTAGCCATGCTTTTTTAATAGCTCGGCCAAGGTTAGTTCCTCAGGCTTCATGTGGCCGGTGTTGGCAAAATACACTCCGTACCGATAAGGATGGCGGCCGGTGATACAACTGCCGCGCGTGGGACTACACACGGGAGCCGCAGCATAGAAACGCTCAAAGCGTAGACTTTGCTTGGCCATGGAATCCAAGTGAGGTGTTCGGATTACTTTATTGCCATTGAAGCCCACATCACCCCAGCCCAAATCATCGCACATCACCAGCACAATGTTAGGTCGATCAGCCGCCAAGGAAATCAGCGGCAGAAATGCTATTACATGGAGTAGGCGCATTAAACTCACGGTTCCCAACGCATCCGCCTGAGTTGATCAGGGCTTGAAACCTGCCTAACAGCTCCGTCAGCGGTGCCAACGGCAATGGCGTGTCCACCGAAGAATTCCAGAAATTCCAGGGCTTCCTTGAGTCCGCCTGAACCGTTCCATCCCAAGTCGGTTTCAAACACGATCACAGTCCCGGGATTCACTTCATTTAAATTTTTCCCGCTCAAAGCGGTGTTAAATGCATAAGAGCTCACTTTCTGGCCAACTTTAATCGGAAGTGATGAAGCAGGATCCTGTGGGGATACAAACACCGGCGTACCAACATCCCTTAGGATTGCGTCACACCATTTGTCAGCTGTGGGCAATCTGCCATCGTTATCCTGAGTATGGACGATTAATCCGAGACCCAATTGTTTAGCATGGTTAGCGCTCTTAATAGCATTGGCCTTGGCTTTGGCCTTGGCCACGGCGGGGAGCAGCATGGAGGCCGCTATCCCGACTCCACCAACCATTACCAATGGCGCAGCTCCCATCGCGTCTCCGCTGCTGCGACTTTCCATTACAACTCCCTCAGGGGTCACACGCAAAACAGACAGTTGGCCTGCATGCTGGTCATTATCCACCCCGGCAAACTTCTTCATCATCTCGAAGATCTTTTGCTCTGTGGGCCCTCCTGCATTGGCTTGCTCCTCGGCAGCAGCCATTCCAAGCTTGGTTAACTTACCAAATTCCATACCCAACCTGCTGCTTATAAAATGCAACTGGTTGCCTTTGAGATCCATTTTGCCGGTCAAACGCTTAAATTCCGCAGTGCCCGCCAGCCCCTCATTCTCGCCTGCCTTAACAGCCAATATATCCTTGGCCAGCTTTTGGCTGCTGGTAAGGACGATGTAATCACCGGCCTTCATCAGCGTGGGACTCAGGTCGATGTCCACCGGCAACGGCGGCGTAGCCATGGTGTACAGAGTCTCTCCGCCTTCCTGAGATTGCTTGACCATCTCGGCCAGCTCCGGATTCTGGAGCTGCGCAGTGATGAGCTTCATTAACTGGTCGTCCTTCACCTTTATCAAAAGTGCCAAGCCAGGCTCAGCAAAAGACAGGTTTAAACCTTGCGGTGCATCAGGAGGCAGAGGAACCGCAATCCGCTTCGCATCATTGAGTGTCACAAAGAATCCCATCTCTCCATCGGTAGACCTGAGTAAATCCTCAAACTTAATAGCCTGATTCATCTGGGCCAAGCTCTTCGCAAATTCAGCCACGATTTCAGGCGGAGCAGTGTCGGTAATAAATTTGCGCATCCAATCGAAGCCGGTCACCACATCCAGATCTGCGTGTATGGCCACCACCGTATCGGCCGGCAACATTTTCAAGATCTGTTGGTCGTGCGATTGGGCCCCCATCATTTTCCAGAGGAGCCCATTCTTCCTCTCAGGATAATGGTGAAGCACCATCACATTGCGCTTGAGGTCTTTCTCCAAGGCAAAGCTGCTCATCCCAAAGCCGCTAATATCCCGCACCCCAATCTGCTCGTAAGCTGTGCGCCCCATATCCATTGCCATGGCAATCTGTTGGCGTTCCCCTTCGCCAACTTGCTGACCGGCTGCGTCAGCAAGTGCTGAGATAGCATCAAGATACCCATCGACCTTGGCCAACACCTGTTCAGTGCTGAGATAAAGATAAAAACTGCCACCCTGATCAAGATGCTGGTTGACTGACCAAAAGCTATTCTGAATAGCTGCTTTCTTTTGGTCCACAGGCGGCGCAACCCGATAAACTGGATCTGGCTTGGCCTGGTTGGAGGATGCAGCTTGCGGCTGCGTTGCGGCGGGAGGGTTTCCCTCCGTCTCGGTGGTAGTGGTGGTCTTCTTGCCGCAACCGATAAGACATGCGGCGAGGCTAATGGTGGCAAACAGGTGTCGTTTTTTCATGGGATACAGGTGTGTTGGTTCAAGCGCGGGATTGCGCGATCGTGCACCTCTAGGTGTACCCAAGCAATAAAAAACGCCCGGACCAAATCGCCCGGGCGTTTAAACCAGAAGGGTCATGGCTTCCATTTTAGTCGTGGCAAATCAGCCGCTGTAATATTTTCCACGTGACCGTCGGCAAAGACCATCAGCAGCTTATCACTCTCGAAAATTACCTGCTTTTCATTGCCTATCTCGTTCCATCCAAAGCCGCCATCAAACAACAACACCGTGTTACGCCTGTCTGGCAGATCATTAAGTTTTACTCCACTGAGGTGATTGTTGAAAATCCATGTGGAAACTTTTTCATTCGGAGTATCCGGATCCACATAATTCGGGTCTAAAAAATGCTTCACCTGCAACACGTGCTTCAACGTTTCATCACACCACATCTTTCCATCGGGCAACTGACCGTTGATCTGGTTGACCTGCGTCAAGCCGGTGGCCAATGTGCGACCCTGGCTGAATTTCTCCTCCATAACGACTGCCGGATTCTCTTCGGCCGCAAATCCTCCGCCAATAAAGGCCGGCACTGCAAGGGAGGCTCCCATTAAAATCGGCACGCCTGCACCCAGCACCGAGGCCGCCGTATCATACCCCATACCCTCGGTTTGAGTTCGTATCAGATACCCCTCCGGCGTGACTTGCATGATAGACACCTGACCGCTCATCCCGATGGTCGAAAACTTTACCAACAGCTCCTTCAACGGTGCTGGAATCATCTCGCCGCCCGACGCATCAAGCGATTGCTTTATAACATTGCCAAACAACTCGGATACTCGACTGCTCACATAGCTGAATTGGTTGCCTTTAATCTCCATTCCACGCGCGAGCTTCTGAAACTCCCCCGCACCGGCCAAACCCAGATCGGCACCGGTATGCACCGCAATGACCTTGGCGGCTAATTCCGGTCCGGAAGCGATAATCAGATAATCACCGAGCTTTAACAACACCGGTTGAAGTGGGAACGGCAGTGGAGCCATTTGTGGCAACTGATGCACGGTTACACCCGACACCTCCACCGACTCAACCGGCAAGCCCAACTCAGAAACGGATTTCTGGATTTGGGTCAAAAGATCATCATTCCTCACTTTGAGTGTCAGGATCAATCCGGGTTGGGGTAATTTGATGTTTGGGCCATTGATTCCCGGCGGCACAACCGGTCCGCCGCCCACTTCCGTTGGCAGCGGTGGCAACGATGGTTCGCCAACACCGGGTGATTTCGGCTCTGAGCTCAAAACGATGTTTCCTTGTAGGTTCCCTATTCCTTCTTGCCCTAGTCCACCCAAGCCGCTAATCGGCATTTCAAATGTCTTATTCGGATCAAAGGTGATGTAAAACCCAACTTCACCACCGTAAGATCCGAGGATATTCTTCCAGAGCAGGTTCTGCAGTTGCTCATCAACCATGGGCACCAGATCTGGTGCATTTTTAGCGATGATCATTTTCAACCAAGCTTGGATCGCGGCTAGATCCAGATCACCGTGCACCGCATAGGCTGTTTCCGACGGCATCAACTTCATTGCCGTAATGTCATGCGGCGCACTTCCAAAAGCCTTCCACAATATGCCATCCCGCCGCGCGGGGTCATGATGAATCATGGCCACATTACGTTTGATACCATCTTCTATCTCCTTTGTGCTCGCCCCGATGCCGTCGATGCTGGCCAAACCGGTTTCGGTATAAAGCGATTTCACAACATCGAGCCCCGTTTTGGCCATTTGAGCATCCGGTCCGAGATCCTGCGCAAATTGCCCCAAAAGCTTCCCTCCTTCACCAAGGGATGATTGCATCCAGCCCTGTACCTGCTGCGCACTGAGGTAAAAGAAGAATGTCCCACCTATGTCCAAATGCTTTGTCACAGCCGCAAATGAAGTAGTTGAATCTCCAACTACCTCGGGCGAAGCAGCTGAAGGTATCACAGGAAGGGTAACCGGTTGCGGCACTTCTGCGATTAATGGCAAAGCTCCCAATCCACCTGTTTTATCCGAAGTGCCTACAGCTGGTATGGAGGGTTTTTCTGGAAGCGGGATTGCGCCTGAATTCACTTGGGCATTGTGGTTCGACGATGCGGACAGATTCTCGTCTTCCTTATCGCCCAATACCTTTGGCAGTACTATCGCTGCGGCCGCACCTAACACAACCACAGTCGCTGCCACGGCCAAGACGATTTTTTTACTGCCACCACTTTTCCCCACAGGAGCAGGAATAGCCGGAACCGTTTCTTCACCGGGTTTGGCGGCATCATTCGGGCTATCTACAATCTCGTTTACCGGCACCCAGTCAGGCAATCCCTCACGCCAAGCGATATCGCCCTCAATCAACGAGCCGTTTTTCAAGCTCTCTTCAATTTGCTCAAGCGAAAATGGGCCAAATTGATCCTCTCCGCGTTTGATATAAACCTCCATGGGAAGTAGAATATCGGTCCAACTTAAAAAAAACCAGAACCGAAAGTATTACTTCTTCACAGGAACATTTTTTTTCTTAGTCACCTTTTCCAACTTGGGAGGAAGGACCGTCAACCATAGAGAACCGGTTTCGGGGATTACGTAATCCGGAAAGCCCTGCGGCACACCGTTATTGACACCAGCACTCGTTAGGGGGCAAACGATCGCCTGCCATTCATCGATGACCCCAACTCGCGCAGCCAATCGCAGCGGACCATTAAAAGGTTTGGCTTCCTTGGAGGCAATCAGCTTGAGAGTAGCCGTACTACTTTTGGTCAATTCCTCAGGCTCGACCGTGACGCCCTCGGGCAAAGCTTGCGCCTGAACCGTCAACTTGCCTGTCAGCCCATCGAGATATTTAACCGCTACTTTCACTTCGTTGGTGGTACCGGCGTTCACAGCAAACTGCGGCGCGGGCACAGTGGCGGTAAAGCTCGGTTTCGGTGGATGGATCTGCAGCCGATAAAAATGCTCGCTGCCACCCTTGCGCAACAAGCTGCGCATCACCGCACTGTAACGACCATCTGTCGGCGCGGTCCAGCTCACTTCCGGATCGCGCTTCTTGTTTGCGTCATCGTTGCTGGTCAACTCCTTGCCAGTGGCATCTTCAATAGATAGCCGGCCATCAAGCAGAAATCCCAAACGAAACGATTTCACACTGAACACGAAACGGTCACTCTTCTTCACAGTGAATGCAAAACGATCGACATCGCCAGGCTTGTCGATGTGGCCGGAAATTACCACTGGCAGAGAAATCGTGTGCGCAGTGGCGTTCGTGTCGTTGGGTTCCTGTTCGTTCAACTCGGCATTTGCAGACACCGGCAAACGCAACGGACCATTCACTGCCTCAATCGCCACGACCGCTTCGCCCTCGCCTTGCTTTGGCACAATCATGGTGGTTTGTGTCAAATTCCAGCCGACCAGCTTCACGCTGGATTGGGTTTGGGCTTCTACTCCACCCGGCATCGTGTGTCGCACAAAAGGCCCGTTGGTGAGGGTGAGGCGATACACATGATCCTTGCCACCGCTGAAGCTAGAGGTGCTGTTGGCTGGAAACTTGAAAGCGGCTACCTGCAGAATGTAATCGCCATCTTGATTGCATTGCCAAACCAAGCGCGGATCAAGCGAGTGCGCATCATGATTAAAAGTCAACTTGGTGCCACGCGCATTTCGCAACATGAGCAGCGCATCCATCGACACGCCGGCGGTATAGGCATCGAGCTGGGCCACGAGCGTTTGCCCGGCCTTGAGTTTGAACTGATACGCATCCACATCGCCACTGGTGCCTAGCTTACCTTGCACCACGGCAGGCAGATTTGTGACCGCTTGAGCCTCGGACATTTCATTATTCGGCTCCTTCTCCGGCACGTCAGGTGCCTTGCTAACATAAAACACACGCGGAGGCGCGGTGCCGTTGGCATCATAAAACCGCACGAGATGCGGACCGGGCAAAACATCCTTTCCAACTGTGACCTTGAAGAAACCCTTCTTCTTTTCAACAGCAGCAAAACGAATACCCTTGTCATCCGTCCAAATTTTCAATGGCCAATTGTGTTTGCCTCCAATCTGCGCAAGCGCTTCACTCCCACGTTGAGCCCCAATCGGAAAAAGCCAATCGACCTGTGGCGGTGCAGCCTGAATGGCCGCAAAAGAAAGTAACAGCGTCACCAATCCTGCACGTATAATTGCCGCGCGCATTTCAGGCAAAAAGTTCCTTGATGCGCTGCCCGCCGTCAACAAGTTGAACCGGTCTACCGGAATCGGTATGCAACACCTGCTCCGAGTCTATGCCAAGCTTAAGGTAGAGGCTAGCAGCAAAGTCCTCGGGCGAGTATACATTCTCGGCGGCATAATAGCCCTTGTCATCTGTGGCGCCAACCACTTGCCCGCGCGGGACACCCGCACCGGCAAATAGGACGCTCATTGCGCCCGGCCAATGATCTCGACCACCACGCGTGTTGACCTTCGGCGTGCGGCCAAATTCGCCAAGGCAAACGACCAGCGTGTTGTCAAGTAGGCCTCGATCGTCCAAATCATTAATGAGCGCTGAAAGGCCAACATCCAAACGCGTGTTGAAGTCTCCCTTAATCTTCTTAAATATGTCAACATGGTGGTCCCAGCCACCATAGTACACGGTCACAAACGATACACCCACCTCTGCGAGTCGCCGTGCGAGCAGCAGACGTTGGCCGAGGCTGTTGCGACCGTATTTGTCACGCACCTTGTCATCTTCCTTTGTAATATCAAAAGCCGCCTGTGCCTCTTTCGAGGTTACGAGATCGACACCCTGCGCGTTGAATTGATCGAAATCGACCGCTGGATCCTTTGCCGCCTTGTCAGCAATACGCAGGAGATTGTCGAGTTCCTTGCGCAATCCTCGCCGATCTTCCGCACGCGCTTCGCTAATCCCCTTGGGTAAAACGACATCACGCACCTTGAAACTGGAACTGCTCGGATCGGCCTTAATGACGAAAGGAGCGTGTTGGGCACCAAGGAAATTCGGGCCGCCCGAGCGGCTCATTTGGCCCAAGGACATGTAAGGCGGCAGCCCCTTCAACACGCCGCGATCAAAGCTGGCCATTGAGCCAAAGGAAGGATGGAATGTCACAAAGGCTCCACAGTTTACCGGCACCGGCGTGGGCCGGCCGGTCATCATGTAATGGTTGCCACCGCCGTGGTTTGGATCCTTGTGGCAGATAGAACGCACGATGGTCATCTTGTCCATCACCTTCGCGAGGTTTGGCACCTTGTCGCAGAAATGCACGCCCGGCACATTGGTTTTCATGCTACCAAACTCACCGCGAATCTCCTTGGGTGCATTTGGCTTCGGATCAAAACTCTCGTAATGAGACGGCCCACCATCGAGCCATACGAGGATACAGTTGATCGGTTTCTTGTCCGGTGGCGACGAGGCCTGTTGCGCGCGGAGAATATTGGCAAATCCCATACCCGCCAGACCGCCGAGTCCGACTTGTAAAAAATTCCGCCGGCCCATGCCCGCACAGTTGAACTTCATCCCGTCCATGAAGAAAAGTCTATTGGAGTTTTGCCCTGTATAAAAGCAGCGATTTTGAGACGATGCCCGCCTTGTTGAAATTCGGAAATGCTCAGTTCATATATATGAAAACCCCGATTGTTCTCGCACATGGCATGTTAGGATTGGCACAGGCGTTCATTCAGGGCCTGCGGCTGGCTGATTATTTTAAGGGTATTCCGGAGTGGTTACGTGAAAATGGGCATGAAGTAATCACTCCAGAGGTTGCCGGGATCGGCTCAAACGTTGCCCGAGCCACGGATTTAAAGAAACAAATTTTGGATGCCACTAATCTCCCCGTGCACATCATCGCTCACAGTCAGGGCGGCTTGGATTCCAGATACATGATCTCGCACTTGGACATGGCCAAGAATGTGCGGTCACTCACTACCATTGCCACCCCCCACCGAGGGTCACCCGTGGCGGACTGGGGAATTTCTCGAACCCAGCAAATTGGCGTTTTCCAAATGCTCGAATGGAGCAGCATGGATACCCAGGCTTTTCAGGATCTCACGACTGCCGAATGTGCCGCTTTCAATGAGAAGACCCCAGACGTTCCCACCGTAAAATACTTTTCAGTGGCCGGAGAGCAGAAACGGGAACTTACGGTGAGCGCTCTTCGCATGTGTCACGACGTTGTGACCAAAGCAGAAGGCCCAAATGACGGGTTGGTTTCGAGCCAATCAGCACGTTGGGGTGAGGAAACAATCATTTGGTCTGCCGACCATGCGCAACAAATCGGATGGTTCAATGAACCTTCATTCGCCTGGCAGGATGGTTGGGGTGAGATTCTAAATCGTATTGACGAGTGAGGGCTTGAAAACCAGCTTTGAACTGGGGGGGATTGAGAGTACCCGCCCGTATTCCACCACCGAACGCGGCGGTTTTGTAATCGCCATTTTTTGTCCCCTTTTGACGTTCGGCGGACAGCACCTGATAGAAATTTTTCCCTGGTGGCCGCGATCTTTCAGTGATAAGCGCGTCTTTTTGCTCAACTTTTGGGCGACTTTGCGCTAGTATGACGCGCGGTTGATTTTTGTGAAACGAATATCCAAATCATTGCTAGCACTGAGTCTCGTGGGGAGCATGGCAGGTTGCTTGTCCGACGGAAAAGATGCGCCTTCTGCAATGGCCGACTGGACGCTTCCGGGAAAGTTCAACGCTGGCACCACCAATGCGCCAGCAGGAGCCGGTTGGCTCAGTGATTTTAATGACGTCACTCTCGACATGCTGGTACGGCAGGCGATGGCAAAAAACCCGGACCTACGCATTACTGCTGCACGCCTAAAAGCCGCCCAAGCCAATGTGCGCATCGCCAGGGCCGATCGTCTACCAACGTTAACAGCCGCCGCGGTAGCCGCACGTACCAAGCGCAACAGCACCAGCGGCTTTGTCGTAAGATCTAGCCGTAACAAGCGTTTTTCTCCAGAACTCGACCTTGCGTGGGAAGTAGATGTATGGGGACGTTTGGCCGATAATCAGATCGCCGCGCGGCTCGATGAAGAACAGGCCATGGCAAACCTGCAAGGCGCACGCCTAAGCCTCGCGGCCAACACAGCCAAAGGCTGGTTCAGCCTGGCGGAAACCCAGCTGCAAGCACAACTGGCTCAGCAAACGCTAAAGAGCTACACGAATAATCTCGCTGTTTTGGAGGAAGGCCTACAGAAGGGCCTGACCAAGGCTTTGGATGTGCGCCTTATGCGGACGAGTGTGCGTAATGCAGAAGGTAACCTGCAGCTGCGCTTACGAGAACGTGACGCGGCCCGACGCTCTCTTGAGGTATTACTCGGGAATTACCCGGAAAGTACGATGAAGCCGGGAACGAGTTTACCCTCTCTTACCAATGCTGTACCAACCGGCTTGCCGGCACAATTACTCGAACGCCGACCCGATGTAATCGCTGCCCAGCGCCATTATTTGGCAACGCATCAGAGGGTGAGCTCCGCCAAGAAGGATCGGCTGCCGCAAATTCGGCTAACCGGTAGCTACGGTACTTCCAGTGATGAATTGAGGAATGTGCTGGATGTAGAAAACAACATTTGGAGCCTTGCCGCAAACCTCACCAAGCCGATTTTTGATGCCGGCAAAATAACATCGCAAATTGACCGCGCCAGAGCGCAACGCGAAGAAGCAAAGTACCAGTATGTCCAAACCACCCTGCAAGCCTTTGCTGAAGTAGAAACCGCATTGGCTGCCGAAGGCTTCCTAACCAAGCAGGAGACTGCACTGCACGGGGCAAACGACGAAGCGAAAGAAGCAGAGAAGCTTGCGCTAAATGACTATGCAGCCGGCCTTGTGGACATTGTTACCGTCCTGGAATCACAGCGTCGCGTTTTTGATGCCGAACGGTCGTTACTACAATTGCAAAACCAACGCCTGCAAAACCGTATTGATCTTTACCTGGCTCTCGGCGGTGAATTTTCCAAGCCTAAGCCAAATATTGAATGAGCGTAGACGGAAAGAAATCAGGCAATTTGAAGGGCGGTGTCAGTTCCGCACCAACTTCGACACCAATGGCTCGCCACTTGGTTGGATTTGCCATTAGTACTGTATTGCTGGTAACCAGCTTTTGTGTGGCTCTGTTTTTTGGGCTAAATCAAAAAGAAACCAAACGTCATACGCCTCCGCCCAATATTCCCTCAGTCAATGGTATTCGCGTGCAGGCGACCAATTTCACCATTCATTTGCCGAGTCAGGGCCGTGTGCAGGCACGGGCACTGACCAGTATCAACCCCGAGGTTTCAGGACGGATTATTTCCATCGAGCCGTCCTTCAAAGAGGGGGGATTTTTTCAGCCGGGGCAGAAGCTATTGACGCTCGACAATTCCGATTACCTTAGTGAAGTCGTCAAGGCCAAGGCAACCATCACCCAGTTGAAAGCAAAACTGGAACTGGAGAAAATTGGACGCGCTGGCTACTCCAATGCCGTTGATGTAGCAGAAGCAAACCTCGAGCAGGCCAACGTAGCGCTCAAGCTCGAGATATTGGAACGCGCCGGTTACTCTAATGCCCTCGCTATAGCCAGGGCAAACCTGGCTCAATCTGAAGCCGCCCTAAAACTTGAATTGGCACGCGGGGATGCAGCTACCAACAACCTGAAACGACTGGGCAAACTGGGAAATGCCTCGCCACTTGCCAAGTATGAACCCCAAGTAGCCGAAGCCTTGGCCAACACCAACGCCAAACGTGCCACTCTTGAAAAAGCAGCCGAAGATTTAAGTAAACGGCCGGCACAAATGGAGGCAAATCTCATAGCAAAGATCAAGGTCGCCGAGGTGAATCTAGCTGAAGCGCGGGAAAACCTTAAACGCCCCGAGCAACTCGAGGCGGAATTGCTCGCACAGATTAGAATCGCCGAAAGCGAAGCCAAACAGGCAGCGCGCAATACTGACCGCACCACGATTGTCGCACCACAGTATCATGGCCGTATCACCGAAAAACGCGTAGACATTGGCCAAGTCATTAATGCCAATACCGTGCTGGCCACAGCCATCGCTACCGACTACGCCGAAGTTCGCCTACCGATCTCCAATCACCGGCTGTCCTACTTGAATGTGCCTGAGCAACTGGTAAGTACAAATAATACTGAGGCATTTAAGCAGCAGCCCCCCATGGTACACCCGGCCGTAAAACTTACGGCCAAAATCGGGGTAGATTCCCACAGCTGGCAAGGCAAGATTGATCGGGCGGAAAGTCGTTACGACTCAGCCAGCCAACAGCTATTTCTGATCGCGCAAGTAGCCGAACCTTACGCTCGCAAGCCCGCCCTAAGAGCAGGCCTCTTTGTGCGAGCGGATATCACCGGCAAGACTCTCGACAATGTCTTCATCCTCCCCCGTCACGCTGTACGCCGGGGCAATCAAGTAGCGTTAGCCATCACTGATGGCGACAAGAAATTTCTAACTACAAAAACAATTGAAATCCTATGGAGCGATGAAAAAGTGATGGTCACCCGATCATTGGAGCCGGGCGATGTGCTGATCACCACGCCAATTGAATACGCGAACAAAGGAGACGAACTGATTGTCCACATAGCCGGAGAAGCCACACCCAAGAGCCTACCGTTTGGCAAAAGCGGGAAAGGAGGCCCAATGAAGGGTAACGACAAATTTAAAGGTAAAGGATCCGGCAAAAAAAAGAGTAAACCCAAGGCATGATCAACGGGATGATAGCCTGGTTTGCCCGTAATAGCGTGGCTGCCAACCTGATGATGATTTTCATCATCCTCATGGGCGTCAATGGCATCGTGAATCGACTTCCCGTTGAGGTCTTCCCCATGTTCTCACCCGATGAAGTAGAGATTCGGGTCACCTACCGAGGAGCCACGCCTGAGCAGATGGAGGAATCCATTGTTATCCCGCTGGAAAATATTGTCGCCGATCTGCCGGGCATCGAGGAGATCAAGAGTTCAGCACGCGAAGGCAGCGCGAGAATAGAGATTGAAGCGGAAACTGGCTATGACCCTCGGGTGCTACTGGAGGATGTAAAAAGCCGGGTCGACAGCATCAATAGCCTGCCTGAAGGGATTGAGCCACCGGTTGTGCGTGTTGAGGAACACCTGCATGAGGTGGTCACACTCATTATCCACGGTAATATGAGTGAGTACGACCTGCGGAAACTTGGCGAACGAATACGTGATGATGTCGGTCGACTGGAAGGCATCTCTCGTGTGGAAATGCGTGGATTACGCAATTACGAAATCAATATTGAGGTCTCAGAAACCATCCTGCAGGAACATCGACTAACCCTACAACAGGTGGCCGAAGCGGTTAGAAATTCGGCTGTGGATATGCCGGGCGGATCCATCAAGGCCAGAAATGGCGAAGTGCTCGTACGCACCGAGGGGCGGGCCTTTGACAAGGCGGCATTTGAAAAAATTATTATCAAGGCCCGGATAGATGGATCTCACCTAACCTTGGGAGAAATTTCAAATATAACCGATGCCTTTGAGGAGGAGCAAGTTGTCATGCGCTTCAATGGAAGCCGCTGTGCGGTAGTCCATATTGCCCGCACTGGAGACCAAAATGCCCTGAAGATCGAAGGTATCGTCAAAGAGTATCTAGATAACCTCATGCCATCACTGCCGGAAGGAGTTAGCGTAGATATTTGGAACAACCGTGCCGACATCATTAATAAGCGGGTGGGGACCCTGAATGATTCCGCCTATATGGGCATTGCCTCGATCATAATCCTACTGGGATTGTTCCTTCGCCCGGCTGTTGCCTTCTGGGTATGCCTCGGAGTGCCTATTGCCTTCATGGGCGCTTTTTCATTGATGCCCTATTTGGGGGTAACCATCAACGTCTTAACTTTATATGGATTTATTCTGGTGCTCGGAATTCTGGTTGATGATGCCATTGTCACCGGTGAACGCATACACACCTTTCAACAAAAAGGCGGCACCATCTTGGATGGGGCGATCAAGGGCGCACAGGAAGTTGCCACACCTGTGATCTTCGGAGTGCTCACCACCGCAATTGCATTCGTCCCATTACTGTTAGTGGAAGGGCGCAGAGGTCAGATTTTTGCTCAGATTCCCCTGGTTGTAATACCCTGCCTGCTCTTTTCACTCGTTGAATCCAAGCTGATTCTTCCCGCACACTTGGGCCACTCGATAAAACAAGGCACTTTTGAGCGACTTAAGCAACTTCTACTCTGGGGTTGTGTCCCTGGATATCTTCTAGGCTCCTTTTTTTCCCTCTGGTTTATTAAGGCAATACAAACTTGGTTCGGTCTGGAAGAGGTTGGGGCACCACTGAAATATATTCCTTTCGCATTAGTACTGTTTCTCGTTGTTATAACAGTAGATTTAACCATACGCATACTTCTCAAAGGATTGGAGAAAGTCGTTCATTTAATTACTAATATTATTTATGGCCTTCTGCTTATTGTGTGGTGCATGTCAGTTGGCTTGTCTTTTTCTGGGGTACTTAACTTTTCGCTCGAGCCGTGGCTTTGGCCAATTCACATGTGGGGAGGGTTTATCATTGCCCTCCTGATTATCGTAGCTTTCATCCCGACTATTCAAAATCGATTCGCCGAGGGTTTGAAATGGGGCATTGACCGAATTTATCGGCCTCTACTCGACACCGCATCGGCCAATCGTTACGTCACTCTCTCCATCTTTTTATCCGCAGCAATAATCATTGGATCCTACTCGTATTTTGGCGGGTTAAGGATGAAATTCTTCCCGGATATCGACAGTGAATACGCCACAGCACGGCTGGTAATGCCCCAAGGCACTGCCTATGAGGTGACTGAAGAGAAACTCCAGAAGATGATCAAGGAAGCGTATGCTTTGAAAAAGGCCCACGAGGGAGATTACCTCGACCCAGAAAGCGGGAAAATGGTTAAACGCAGTGTCGTTGGCGATATTATCACCACCATCGGCGGCCAAAATATTGCCGGGGTACGCGGCTCAGCCGCCACTGGCGTGGCCAACCTGGGGGAAGTGCAGATGCAACTAATGGCACCTGAGGATCGCATTTATTTCATAGATAAAAACCTTCACCATATTAAGACCCGTGAACTGGTGAAAAAATGGCGCAAAAATATTGGGCATATTCAAGGCGCCCAAGAAATTACCACCAAGGGTGTTATCGGCCGATCTCGCGACCCGGTTGCCATCAAGCTCGCCATGCCTGCCCTCGACACATCTGAAGAGACGACTGCGGCTCTGGCAGAGGTGTCTGGCCAGATCAAGAGCAACTTGCTCGGGTATCAAGGTCTATTCGATATTCACGATACTTTTGAACGCACCAAGGAAGAAGTTCGCCCTAAGCTGAAACCCGATGCAATGCAACGTGGGCTAACACGTGCCATAATCGGACGTCAGGTACAGGGTGGATTTTTTGGGCACGAGGCCCAACGTATTCAACGCGGCCAAAATGAGGTGCGAGTGATGGTCCGCTACCCAATCAAAGAGCGTGAAAATATTGCCAGCTTGGAGAATATGCAAATCCGACTTCCTGAAGGCGGTTCCGCTCCATTAACTTCAGTTGCCACCTTGGATTACGCCGACAGCTACCCCTCAATTTACCGCAATGACATGGCTCGAACACTGTATGTGCTGGCCGATGCCGATAAAGATAATGCCGCACTGGACTTGGAAAAAGTTCGGGAAGACCTTGAACCCAAGGCGGAAAAACTAACCGCCGATCAACCCGGAATGACCTACGAATTTGTTGGTGAAGGCCGCGAGCGGAAGGAGTCCTTTGCCGCCTTAAGACTGGGCAGCATCATCATCCTGCTAGGCATCTACGGCATGTTGGCCATCCCCTTCAAGAGCTATACTCAGCCCTTCATCGTGATGGCTATCATTCCTTTTAGCATTATGGGCGCGCTCTTGGGCCATATGATAATGGATATCCCATTTAGCGTAATGAGTGCCTTCGGTATGCTGGCCATGGCCGGAGTAGTGGTAAATGACAGCCTGGTTATGGTTCACTATATCAATCTTAAACGTGCTGAAGGCATTCCATTGATCGAAGCAGTCAGTCGGGCAGGTAGTGCACGGTTTCGTCCCATCCTGCTCACCAGCCTCACCACCTTTGGCGGCATCCTGCCTACAATGTTTGAAAAAAGCACTCAGGCCCAGTTTGTCATCCCCATGGGTATAAGCCTCGCGTGGGGAGTGCTATTTGCCACCTTCATAACGCTTATCCTCGTGCCGATTTGCTACCTAATTCTTGAAGACATTAAGGGTGGCATAAGCCGCTACTGGAACATGCATAACCGCCGCAAATCCGAGCCCGTTACCGCTTGAGATCTGTCGTGGAGAAACAAAGTCAAGTGCAGGCCTAATTAATTATGCTGGCGATAGTTGAAGTTTTCATTGAGATCATCTTTGAAATTTTTGGAGAGGTGATTATCTGTGGCTTTTTCAGTCTGTTGGGTGAATTTATCTCCACTATCGCCGAAAAGACAGGTGACGCAATCGAAGCCACTACCGACGCCATAGGTTCTGCAACAGAAACCACTACCGACGCCTTGGGATCCGCAACGGAAGCCGCCGAATCCACAACAAAAATCGGCTGTTGGATAGTATTCATTTTGTTGGTAACGGGCATCATTGCAGGCGTGGCAATCTCACTGGTCTTCCCTGATCGAATCTTTAAGACCATTCCCCTCACTGGAATCAGCCTGCTCATCACACCATTGGTGATGGGGTTGGTGATGAGCTTGGTGGGCAAATGGAAAGTGAATCACGACCGAAAGCCATCTTTCATGGCGACCTTCCTTGGCGGGGCGATGTTCGGCCTCGCTGCTGCCGGCACGAGACTAATCTACATCAGTTAAGGTTGACTTTTTTCACAATCGCTTACCCGTCTTACAGTGTTCAGCCCTGCTGCAGAATCTCACTGGTATTTTATAGCCGTCCCCCCTATCTTTCGGACATGAAGCCGCTCCTTTACCTGACTGGAATCCTCTTTGCTCTATCCCTTGTGGCCGCTGAAAAGCAACACTCAGCCATCAAGCCAACCCCCCGCGGCGGCGGCTGGATGAAACGCCATGAATCCTTTAACACCCGGATTGCCAAGGGCGATGTGGACTTAGTCTTCATTGGTGACTCCATTACTCAAGGCTGGGAAGGCCGAGGCAAAGGTGTGTGGGAGAAGTTCTATGGCAAACGAAACTCAGTAAATCTCGGTATCGGCGGCGACCGCACCCAGCATGTCATCTGGCGACTGGACAACGGAAACCTGAAAGACATCACACCCAAGGCGGCAGTCATCATGATTGGCACCAATAACTCCGGAAGCAATTCCTCGAAGGAAATTGCCGATGGCGTAGAGGCCATC
The DNA here is from genome assembly GCA_965659445.1 of Limisphaerales bacterium. Taxonomy (GTDB): domain Bacteria; phylum Verrucomicrobiota; class Verrucomicrobiia; order Limisphaerales; family UBA1100; genus UBA1100. The sequence continues at coordinate 29,904 of CBFHWX010000025.1, forward strand.
GTGAAACAGCTCCGTAACAAAACGCCCAAGACACAGATCCTCATGCTCGGCGTATTCCCGCGCGGCACGAACAACGCCGACAAGCGACGTCAAGTCAACGAAGGCGCCAATGCCATCTTCAAAAAACTCGCCGACGGCAAGCATGTCCACTACCTCGACATCGGCCCCAAGTTCCTTGAAAAGAACGGCACCCTCACCCGCGAGATTATGCCAGATCTTCTGCACCTAAGTGAAAAAGGTTACACCATTTGGGCTGAATCCATTGAGACCAAACTCGCCAAGCTGCTCGGCGAATAACCCATACCCCTCGGCTATGATGCGCTTGGTTTTGCTTTTGGGTGCCTTCACTCTTTCGCTTCCAGCGAAGGATATGATCCGCACTTCACCCAACGTGCCGATCTGGGGTGAACTGGAGGAATACCTTGCGCAGCAGTTGCTCTTTAAACAAAAGAACCTCGACGCAGGCCTGGCAGACATCAACCAAAATCCCGGCTTCAAGGCTCTCATAAAAAAACACGGCATTAAGCTCTTTGGCGGCCCGGTCATCGGCAAAGTCACACCAACGAGCGCCGTGGTATGGCTGCGCACTCCGGATGCAGCTCAAGTTAAAGTCACTGCTCAACCTGGCAACATCACCGGCACTGCAAAGACCAGCAAGGTTCGTGATTTTACCGCGGAAGTAGAACTCAAAGGCCTAAAGCCGTGGACCAAATATCGCTACACCATCAC
>CBFHWX010000026.1:0-30420 GCA_965659445.1 Limisphaerales bacterium
TCGCCTCTTCCTTTGGTTGAACCTTCAGCGCGGTTGTCTCGTTCACATCCGTCTTTGGAGTTTCAGGAGTCTTCGCCTGTGGTTCCGGTAAATCCTTCCCTCCGCACCCCACCAACCCCACCGCCGCCATCATCACCAGAATCTGCTTCATGCCCGCAGCCTACGCCGCCGCTCTGGCCGGTCAAACCCGAAGTTCTGCCTAACATGAAAGATGAAACTCTCCCTTTTTGTCGATATTTACAACCGGAAGCTGGTGAAGTCTGCCACCAGCGATTTCCCCGTTGATCTGCCGACATTGTTCCGCGAGGACTGGATTGACCTCGAGATCACGCTGGTTGAACCGAGCGGCACAATCACAAGCCCGCAGACGGTCGTGGATGTTTCGAGTATCTCGATCAAGGCGGCAATCGGCTAGACTCCGCGCTCACGCCTTGATTCAGCTTCGTGCCTGCGGTTTACCCACTAGATGAAGATCACTGAGCTCACCGAGCAACTGATCCCCTCCTACGCCAGCGCAAAGGACATCAATCACTTGGACGACACCAACCTGCCATCCAAGATCATCATCGCAGGTCTCAACACCGATTTATTGTAGCTGCTTTTCAAGGGTTTCTTCGACAACAAGGTGACGCATTCCTCGGAGATAAATATGGCGATCTGCGCAAAGCTAAATAAAATCTCCGCCGCAATCGCAATAAGTCGCTAAACTAGGGAAACATTGTCCGAACTACCAACTCACCTTGTCCAATCATCCTGCCGCTTCGAGTGATAACTGATTTATTGCAATACTGGCACAGAAATTAGAACTCCATCCCGTCTTGCCTCGGATCCGCTGCTACGGTTTACTGGCCGCGTGAAAATCACCCAGCTCACGGACAGATTGATTGCCTCCTATGCAGATGTAGGCGGCATCAATCACTTGGACGGTACTAACCTGCCTTCGAGAAGCGGCATCGTGGGCATCACTTCAGACCTGCTACATCTCATTTTCCCCGGGTTCTTTGACGACAAGGTCACCCATTCGTCTGAGTTAAAAATGGAAACAGCCCTGCTCATGGACTCCGTGGCGGGTAAGTTAGAGGATGAAATTTTGAAGTGCATCGAGCACCGACCACCCAATGATGGCGCCCAATCCAATCCACGCGACGCTGCACGCAAACTAACCGTGTGCCTACTCGAACACCTACCAGCCATCCGGGAAACTCTCAGCACTGACGTGGAGGCAGCCTTCGATGGCGATCCTGCTGCAAAAAGCCACGAGGAGGTAATTGTGAGTTATCCCTTTGTTGAGGCGATTGCAGTACAACGTATTGCACATGTGCTATATCTGTCAGAGGTGGCACTGCTGCCACGTATTATGACAGAGTGGGCACATCAACGCACCGGGATGGATCTTCATCCTGGAGCACAGATCGGACATCATTTTTTTATCGACCACGGCACAGGCACAGTCATTGGCGAAACCACCGTGATTGGCAACCATGTGAAGATGTACCATGGCGTGACACTTGGAGCTCGATCCACCTCAGCCGGTCAGGGACTGCGCGGCCGCAAACGCCATCCCACCATAGAGGATCACGTGACGATTTATCCCGGTGCCACCATCCTCGGCGGCAGCACCATCATCGGTGCACACAGCACTATTGGCGGCAACGTTTTCGTAATGGACAGCGTGGAACCCGATTCGCTAGTCATCTATGACGGCTTGGACATGCGCGTACTCAACAAGCAGGAAAAATCCAAAGCCTCAGACTACCGTATTTGAAATCGGTCAAACCAGCGTACTGAAAGTCAAAACAACTCCCGTATCGGACGACCCGTATCGCAGAGATATTGCGGCCTACCGGTCGTATCTATCACCGTGGTGGCTCGTGGTTTCAAACGAAGATGCTCGTACATTGTCGCCATCACGTCCTGATAATGAACCGGCCGCTCGATGGCTTCGCCAGCCACCTTATCAGTGGCACCAATCACCTGTCCTGTGCGGATGCCACCACCAGCCATGAGCCCCGGTGACACTCGGGGCCAATGATCACGACCAGCCTTGGCGTTCACCTTTGGTGTGCGACCAAATTCACCCCACGCCACGATGAGCACATCATCGAGCATACCGCGCTCACCGAGATCTGCCACCAGTGTGGCCAACGCATGATCAACAACAGGCACGAGATGGCGCATACGATCGAAATTACTGGAGTGCGTATCAAAGTCGCTGAAAGTCACACTCACCACGCGCACGCCGGCCTCAATGAGGCGGCGCGCCAAAAGGAGTTTACGTGAGGCATTGTAACCATCGGCTGTGGTGCCGCGTTTGCCTTCTTCCTTGTGGCGCGGGGTGTATCGGGCGAGCACCTTGGGGTTTTCCTTATCCAAGTCCATCGCCTCGGCGAATTTTCCGGAAGTGAGGATGCCTACGGCCTGTTGATTAAAACGCTCCATCGCATTCATCATTCCACTCTGGTCCACTTGCCGGCGAAGCCCATCAAACTGATGTAGCAACCCCACGCGGTTGTCCATGCGCGCGGCATTAAGGTCCGGAAGGAGTTTGAGACTTATCTGATGATCCCCACCGAGCCGCGCCAACTCGCCCTTCATGCCCTCTTCCAGTTCACGCTGGAACAAATGCGAGATATCCGGCCGGAATGGTTTAAACGCCGGACCAAGAAAACCGGGCCGGGCGCTGTTTCGCGCCAGCGGACGACCCTGCATGAGGTCCACAAATGCCGGCGCATTCCCGTGCGTACCGAGCAGTTTATCCACCACACAACCCATCGCCGGCCGACCACCGATGCCGGAGAGATCCTTGGAGTTATATCCGCTTTGGCACTGAAACCCATCGTGCCTACCAGCGCTGCCCACCAGCGAACGTAGGAATACAAACTTGTCCGCCGCAGCTGCCACCTGCGGCATAAGTTCCGTGAGATGTACTCCGGGCAGTTTCGTCTTGATGGAGGAAAATTCGCCGCGCAAACCCGAGGGCGCTTCCGGCTTCGGATCAATCATATCCATCTGTGGCGGTCCACCGTCGAGATGGATGTTAATCACAGCCTTGTGCGATGACCCACTTTCTGATTCCGCTCGCAACAAATCCGCCAGAGTAAACCCGCCCACACCCAACGCACCCGCACGAAGAAAAATCCGGCGCGAAACGCCGTCACAATGCCGAGTAGATTGTCCGAGGAATTTCAGCATGCTTCCGGGAATTAGACTGCCCCACAAGTTGGATTTGTTCAAGGCAAAGCCTAAATCAAAATCGGGCTCCCCTTGATCGGTTTTTTCAGCTCCGGCGGCAGGCCAAACTGTTCATCAACAAATCCATCCAGCCGGTCGCGTGTTTTCTTTGAAAGCAGTTCGTTTAGTTTCTCATCCACACTACCAGCCAATGCAAGAGGAAGGCCGTTAAAAACCAAATCCGGCCCATCACAAAAAGCATAGTAGTGATATTCATCCGCCTCGGCGATCGGCTGGCCGGTCACCAGACAGTGCGAGAGCCATTCGGCAACATCCGGGCCATGATCACGCATTAACCCTTCCTCACGCTTCTCAATCTGGAATTGCTCCATATAATTATTGATACGCTCGATGGACTCGACCGAAAGTTCCTCCTGCATCTTCGCCCGGCACGGCAGGCACATAGCGTATTCGAAAATAACCTCCTCACGATGAAACGCCTTGTGGATGAGATACTGCCTGCCATCCTCTAACAGTGGCTCTTCGCACAACGTGCATTTGGAAAACGGACCCTCTTCCATGAACGAATGAAACTGCACCGGCACTTCGATATAATTTGGTGAAACTTCCATTTCCTCGAATTCACCAAACTCATACTCCTCATTTTCCGGGTCATCTTGCACACGAGGAGAATAGCTTTTCTTTACGCATTGTCGAGGCCCTGACTGTTAATGAAATCGCCTTGTCGGCTGCACGCACCCTGCCCCATTCTCTAACTGATGGCCACGCGGATGACCGATGAACTGGGAAAACCGGATACAGCGTTCGAAACGTCGCTGCGACCGGAGGCGTTTGCCGAGTTCACCGGACAGGATAAGGTAAAAGAGCGACTGGAAATCGCCGTATCCGCCGCACGGCAGCGTGAGGAACCCATTGATCACCTACTGTTTTCCGGCCCCCCGGGACTAGGCAAGACCACCCTGGCCCACATCATCGCCAAGGCCATGGGCGCGAACCTCCGCTGCACCAGCGGCCCCACCATCGAGAAAGCCGCCGACCTTGCCGGACTGCTCACCAATCTCGAGGAAGGTGATGTACTCTTCATTGATGAAATCCATCGCATGCAAAAGACAGTGGAGGAATATCTCTACCCCGCGATGGAGGATTACCAACTGGATATCATCATCGACCAAGGCCCCAACGCCCGCAGCGTGCGGCTGAACCTGCCGCGCTTCACACTCGTGGGCGCCACCACCCGAAGTGGACTGCTAACGGCGCCGCTCCTCACGCGCTTTCCAATTCGCGAACGGCTCAACTATTATTCAGTCGAATACATGGCCCATATCGTCACGCGCTCAGCCAGCCTGTTGAACGTACCTATCGACGACCAAGGAGCGGCCGAGATTGCCCGCCGCAGCCGCGGTACTCCGCGTATTGCCAATAACCTTCTCCGCCGGGTACGAGACTACGCGCAAGTGAAGGCCGACGGCGCCATCACCAACGCCGTCGCTGACCAAGCCCTCGCCATGTTGGAGATTGACAGTCATGGCTTGGACGAAATGGACAAGAGCATCCTGGAGACTATCATCGTTAAATTCAGCGGCGGCCCAGTGGGTGTCAACTCCATCGCAGCCGCCGTTGGTGAGGAAGCCGACACGCTAGAGGAAGTTTATGAACCTTTCCTCATCATGGAAGGCTACCTACAACGTACTCCTCAAGGCCGCACCGCAACCGAGTTGGGCTACCAACGGCTGGGACTAAAGATGGATGACAGCCAACAACGGAGTCTTCTATAGGTTTGATGCGAACAACTCCCCTATTCTATTCGTAGAAAACCCATGACAAGGCGGCAAATTTTCCGTTAAGTCTTCTGCAGTTCATGCCGCGACGGGACGACATTCATTCGGTTCTCATCATTGGCGCAGGCCCGATCATCATCGGACAGGCGTGTGAATTTGATTATTCCGGTACCCAAGCCTGTAAGGCACTGCGCGAGGAGGGCTATCGGGTAGTACTGGTTAATTCCAACCCGGCTACGATCATGACCGATCCCGAGTTTGCCGACCGCACATACATAGAGCCAGTCACACCCGAGGCAGTGGAGAAGATTATCGTGCGCGAGCTGGCCGAGATGAAAAAGCTTAATGCTGAAGGCCAACTCGTGCTGCTTCCCACACTCGGCGGCCAAACCGGCCTGAACACGGCCATGGAACTATTCCGCACGGGCGTACTGAAGAAATATGGCATAGAGATGATCGGTGCCAAGGCCGACGCCATCGAACGCGGAGAAGACCGCGAACGATTCAAAGAACTCATGCTCGAGATTGGCCTCGACGTTCCTGTAAGCGGGATTGCTCACAACATGGACGAGGCGTGGGCCGTTGCAGACAAGATCGGGAAATTCCCACTAATCATCCGCCCAGCCTACACGCTGGGCGGCACCGGCGGAGGCATCGCGTACAACCGCGATGAGTTTGAAGAACTGGCCAAGAAAGGTGTAGACCTTTCACCGGTAGACGAAATCCTCGTGGAGGAATCGTTGATTGGCTGGAAGGAGTATGAGATGGAAGTGATGCGTGACAAGGCAGACAATTGCGTAATCGTCTGTTCCATCGAGAACTTTGATCCGATGGGCGTGCACACCGGCGACAGCATTACCGTTGCGCCTATTCAGACGCTCACCGACAAGGAATTTCAAATCATGCGCAACGCGAGCTTTGCGATTATCCGTGCGGTGGGTGTAGAGACCGGTGGCTCGAACATCCAGTTCTCCGTTAACCCGGACAATGGCCGCATGATTGTCATCGAAATGAACCCGCGCGTGAGTCGCAGCTCCGCGCTCGCCTCCAAGGCAACCGGATTTCCGATTGCGAAAATCGCCGCCAAACTTGCCGTCGGCTATACGCTCGACGAGATCCCCAACGACATCACGCGCGAAACCCCCGCAAGCTTCGAGCCCACCATCGACTACGTCGTTACCAAGATTCCGCGCTTCGCCTTCGAGAAATTCCAACAGGCAGACCCTACGCTAAACACGCAGATGAAAAGTGTTGGTGAAGCGATGGCCATCGGGCGCACGTTCAAGGAGAGCCTTCAAAAATGCCTGCGTTCCATGGAAATCGGCCGCGCCGGCTTAGGTGGCGACGGCAAGCACTGGCGCATCGGCGACCAAGTCTATGGCGACCGCGACATCTTCCCTCACAACCTCATCACCCAAAAACTCACCAGCCCAAACGACGAACGGATTTTCTATCTCCGGCACGCCTTCCGCGCCGGCTTCACCATCGACAAAATTTTTGACCTCACTAAAATTGATCGCTGGTTCCTCGTCCAAATCCAGCAAATCGTCGACTGCGAAGAGGAACTCGCTTCCTCCTCCACTTCCGCGTAGTTTCCCCGACCCTTGAACCGGACGGATATCACATATCTCTTTGAACGCCTACGAGCGGTGGCTTCCGGAATTCTGGAAACAGCGTTCACGACGTTTCTGCTGTTGATTGCCGTGCAGTATTTTGACTTTGGCGCGACGGCCAAGGCAACCATTGCAGCAGCGGGAGCACTGGGATTCATGCTGGGACCGGTGGTGGTTTCGCGCGTGGCGGAGCTGGGCTGGACTACGGGACAGGCGGCCTCGCGGCTGGCAATCGGAGCAGCGGGTTGCTTCGGGCTGCTGGCGGCAGTAAATGACCGCTGGCTATTCATTGGAGGAATCATCGCGGCCACCACAATGGCGACGGCGGTGATTCCATTGGTCACCCAAATTTATCAGGAAAATTATCCGACCCGGCGACGGGGCAAATATTTCTCACGCACGGCAATGATTCGCATCATCAGTGCGGCGGCGTTTGGATATCTGGCGGGTCAGATTTTGACCAATGGGGAGGAGTCTAACCAAAAGCTTGCAGACTATCCGCGCTGGCTGATGCTGATTTTTTCTGTTGGATTTATGTGGGTAGCGTTTTGCTTTTCACGCCTACCCACCCAGCCGTTGACGCGAGCGAAGGGAACGCATCCATTCCGATCACTACGCTTCGTTAAAGAGGACAAGCTTTTTCGCCACATCCTCATTTGCTGGATGCTCTTCGGCATAGGCAACCTCATGCTCTTCCCATTACGTGTGGAGTACCTCGCCAACGCGGATGCGTACGCCGATTACACACTGAGCTTCAAGTCCACGCCGGCGAATATCGCGATAATTCTGGTAGTGATCCCGAACGTGGTGAAACTGGTGTGCAGTCCGTTTTGGGGCGGGCTATTTGACCGGATGAATTTTTTCGTACTGCGAGTGGTACTAAATTTTTTCTTCGCGGCATCTCTGGTGGTTTTTTTCAACAGCACCTCGATGACCGGCCTGTGCATCGCGGCGGCTTTGTTTGGTATTGGCAACTCAGGCGGTGAGGTGGCGTGGAGCTTGTGGGTGACCAAGTTCGCGCCAGCAAAACATGTGGCCGATTACATGAGCGTACACGTTTTTTTTAATGGCATCCGAGTCTTCCTTGCACCCTTCCTCGGTTTCTGGCTGATCGGATTTGTGTCGGCATCAAGCCTGAGCCTATTCAGCGCCGGCCTCATCATTGCCTCGAGCTTGGCGTTGCTTTCGGATTATCCCTCTGGCGAAAAGGCTAAACGCGGAGCAGCCTTGACAGAGGAGATCACCGATTAAGCCGCCGGCCATTCTATCAGGTTTCCAAATCCATACTTTGGAGGAGCTGGAGGGCTGTACGAGACTCGAAATGTCATGCTTGGGATGCTGATTCAACTCTGGCAAACGGCTAGGCCTTCAGTTGGAACATTTCTAGCGTTGCCAAACTCAATCTTGACGAGAAACTTGTCGATGGACGCGCCAAAATGAAACTCAAAGTCTTCATTCGGGAACAACCCCAATTAGTCGGGTTGTTCCAACTCACTCAATGAGAATCTCTGCCCAGCCAACTTGGCCACCATTCCGGCCAGTCTATAATCTTTGAAATGCTCGTGTAATCATCCGTCCACACTCGAAAATCCTCCTGTTGGCTGAGGTCTGTATGATCGTGGCCGACTTCCTCTAGTTTTTTAATGATTCCTTCATTGCGTGTGAGCAGAATCCACGTGCAGGCATAAATCCAATCCTCACCATAATCCTCACCGCTACTGCTATCGACCACCACCATTGTATAATTAGTTTCCCTAGCCAAACCGCGAACCACCGGCTCTAGATCGAGATACCGATTTGAAATATGAATCGCAATCACTCCCTCTGGATTCATATGTTTCTCATAAAGCTCCATCGCCTCCTTGGTGAGCAAATGAACCGGGATGGAATCGCTACTGAAGGCATCAAGTATAAGAGCATCATAATTTTGCGCTTCTCCTGACTTTAATTCCCTTTCCATTGTAAGGCGCGCATCACCCAACTCCACATCCACCGTTGCGCCACGATCCACCGCGTTTAGACGAAATGTAAATTGCTTCTCCTCGTCCGATGACATCTTCTTCACCAGCGGGTTGATATCATACAATCGATAGACATCCCCATCTTCCGCAAAGCCTGCCATCGTGCCAACGCCCATTCCCACTACTCCCACACGCTTATTCAATTCCGGTGTCAGTCGAATAGCCAGGCATGCCCCGCTGTCCTCGGTATAATACGTTGTTATTCGGTTGCAGATTTCAGCTTCTTCATACTGATAACCATGCGTGATACGACCATTGAGCAGCAAACGATAAGGGGAACCCATATTGTCGGTATAACGACTGATCTTAAGCGTCCCATAAAAATTTCGGCCCACGTACATTGCCCCCTGTTGTGTCTTGTAGCCCTGAATGGCCAAAGCTACGCACAGAGCGGCTAGAGCAGGGATTATCACAGAGAAAGTGCCCAATCGCTGCAATCCCCAGCCTGACTGTCGACGAACACCCAGCCACACAAAAAAATTGACCGGCAACGTTATGACTAGCGTCGCAATCAAGCGCATCCACGCCTCATAACTCGTCCGGTAGTCCGGCGGCACTGTGATGTTAAATTTTTCTGTTATGATATTTAACACCTTCCCCTCGGTGATTAATTCCACTCCCCACAGACAAAAGAATACTACGATGCATTGTAAAATTAAGGCCGCGCTCATGCACATCACAAGGCTTGGGAAACGCAACGGAAGGTAACGGGCAAATATGCCTAATTGAAAACCTTCCCATTTACCAACACTCAACCAAACGAACAAATTCAGGAATAACAACCCGAGGGCAAACCACAAGCCAGGTGTCAGTTCCTTCCAAACTGCTACGAAGGAAATATCTTCATTAAGCGCGCCCGTAATTCCGATGCTCCACAACAGAATCACCAAAGTTAGAAACATAGCCGCAAATGCCGATTTTACTTCCATTAATTCCGTCGCCCGCCGCCCGTGCCACCAGTGCTTGAGGATGATGGACGAAACCAAACATCCGATCAGCAAAGGGGAAAAGGTTATGGCCAATCGTGCCGCCCAGCCAAAGGTGGTGTACTTGAACATCGCCAGACACACCGCCGCCCAGCATCCCGTGAGCACCGTGCGCACATGCCATTTGCCCACCGTCCATGGCTCCGGCTGCAACCCTTGCACCAGAAGAAATAAGAAGCCCACCGCCCACAATGAAATGTGGTATTCCCAGTAGCCGGTAAAGATCATTGGCGCCAGTACCGCCACAAAAAACCCGCCCATGGCACCGCCGGCAGAGATGCCTAGAAAATATTGAGTGAGCCGCGCTGGCTCCGGCCGGAGGCGGTAGAGTTCACCATGGCAAACCATGCAACTCACAAACAGAGCCACGCAAAATAACACCACTTGCCACATGATATTAACATCCACACCCTCAAACATCACCCAAACCACCCCCGCCCAGCAAAAAATCAGCAAAGGCGCATAAACTTCACGCACATACCAGCGCGGACTGTCAAAACTGATGATAAACGTCACCAAATAAAGGGTCAATGGTAGCACCCAAAGAAACGGCACCACGGCAACATCCTGACACATCTTGTTGGTAGTGGCCATTAGCAACGCCGTACCGCAGGCCGGTAAGGCCAGCCAGAAAAACCAGATCACGCCTCGGCTCAATCGACTTTTTTCTTTTCCGGTCTCCTTCTGTTTTTTTTGGGGTTCTGATTCAGGCACAGTACGCAAAGACCAAGCTAAATAGCCGCACACCAGTGCGTAAATCACCATCCCACCCGCCCACAGGTTTACCTGTAGTGTCCTCGAGATCAACGGTTCCACGAGAAATGGAAATACCAGCAGCGCAAGCAATGATCCAACGTTGGATAATGCGTACAATCTGTACGGCGAACTTCCCGGATGCGCCTTGGCAAACCATGCCTGGATCAACGGACCGGTGGCTGACAACACAAGGTAAGGCAAACCGATGCTCAACAGCAACACCACCAGAATGCTCAACGTGGGGCTGTCAGCCGCTGTGCCTGCCTCAGGCTGCAACCACTCAATTGGCCGCACACCCAGCAGCATCAGACCACCAGCCAGCAGCATCAGACCACCAGCCAACGCCAGCAGTACTCCGTGGACCATCACCTGTTTTCGAATTGGCAGAAAATAATTCAGGCAATGCGCGTAAGAATAGCCTCCGAGCAGGAAACATTGAAAAAAAAGCAGGCACGTCGTCCACACTCCGGGAGTGCCGCCGAACCATGGCAGGATATATTTCCCAATAAGCGGCTGGACTAGGAAAAGAAGAAATGCGCCCCAGAAAATCGTGACTGCAAAGGGCAATATACCGAGCCTAAAGGCCCATGATTTTGCTTCTGTCTCAGCCATCATTGTTGCTTAGCATTTGAATCAGTCCCCTCCGGTTTTGGTCACGATTCCGCGCGTCATAAAATTCCACCGGGTTGAAGTCATCAAGCAGGATGCTGCCTTGCTTGAGATCATATTGGCGCACTTTTTTCCACATCATCCCCATTTTGCCCTGAACCTCGGAGTGCTCCGAAAAAAAAGGCCCCTTGCCCCCAGCTTGGCGCCACCAATCGAACCATTCCTCGCGAATGTCGTTATCGTCATCCATGTCAGCCATGCGTTTCCGGGCCTCGGCGCTGGGAGCGGCAGGTGGGCGGTGCGCCACCAGTTTCTCAGCCCGCGTAGCAACAAAAAATACGTTGCCATGCCCAGAGGCATGTACCCTCACGCGAGCCAGCCCAACAAACACCGAGCGTAAGGTTTTGTCCAGTGACGCAGCAAAAAATTGGCGATCCAAGGAAGTTTCACCAAAGCTGTTGATGACCAGTACGCCATCCTCATTGAGGTGATTGTGAATTTCCGTAAACGATTCTTGCGTCATTAAATGACTTGGAGAAGAATCCCCCAAGAAAGCATCGAGGATAATGGCATCATATTTCCGGTCAGTTTGATTCAAGAACTGCCGTCCGTCGCCGATGGTTAGATTGATTTTACTCGAGTCAAAATCAAAAAACTGCTCCGCCATTGGTACTGCTGCGCCGTTGATTTCCACTACATCTGTTTCGATGCCGTCCGCCACAAACTGCATGGGTACGATACCCGCCCCCATGCCGATGCACAACGCTCGCTCTATCTTCGGCGTGTAGGCATGCGCCAACCAACGGAGTGCGCCGGTAAAAAGTGATCGGCTTTTCCCTAATTGTGGATCGTAGGTGTTCTGGATGAGTTGATCATTTAGATACCACCGCTCGGCTCGACCGTCAGCACGATCAATCACCTGCAATTCACCATAATTCGAGTTGGCCCGGTAAAGGACATCCCAATTGACTCCACCATATTTCATCTTGTTTCCAAACTGCCCACGCAAGCCGCTATAGCCGAAGCTAAAGCAGATGACAATGGTCACCACGAGGGCTGTTGAGCCAGCTTCGCCTCGCTCCCAGATGATAAGGTAAACACCCGACAAGGCAACCAAGACGCCAGCAGTAATGAGCATGGTCACTGAGTTTGGCAGATGCGGAATGAGGACAAAGCCAATCAGCACCGCACCCGCCACGCTTCCAAGTGTACTAATGGCAGTGAGTCGACCCATATTGGTGCCGATAGTCTTGACCGACTCAGTGAGCATACGCACAAGAAACGGACCGGTCATCGCTAGCAAAGCCAACGGGATGAGAAATAGAAAGGCAGCAGCCAGCAACGCCGACCACTCGAGGGGCAACCCCATGAGCTTGAGGCAAAGCGGCTTAACTATCGGGACGGTGGCGCAGAGATAAACGGCAGCAGCCAGAATGGAATAGTAAAGATGCCTCAACTTGAGTGATCGATCCACCAACCAGCCGCCGGCATAATAGCCCACTGATAGGGCCACAAGAGTCACGGCAATCTGCGCGGTCCAAACAAAATGCGACGTGCCGAGATAGGGCGAGAGCATCTTCGCCCCGAGAATCTCCACGACCAAGATAACTGCCCCTGTGATAGCGGCGGTGATATAAAGAAAGACCCTCAAAGACGGTGGCACTTCGCTTTCTTCAGCTGACTCAGTTGCTTTATTTTTTTTCACAGGATCAATCCGCGGCAAGCTTTGGCCACAAGCGGGCACTCATTTCTGCGCCCTTGTGGAAACAGGTAAGGTCAAATTTCTCATTAGGTGAATGGAGATTGTCGTCCGGCAACGCCAAACCCAGCAGCAGTGAATCGGCTCCGAGCACGTTCTTAAATTCAGTGATGATCGGGATGGAGCCGCCTTCGCGCAGGATCACTGGCTCATGCCCAAACGCCTCTCGCAGCGCGCTCAAAGCCGCCTGCGCCTGCGCTCCGTCGGGCGAAACGAGATACGCGTCCGCGCCATGGCCCTCTTCTACCTCCAACTTCACCGTGGGCGGGCAGAGTTTTTTTAATTGCTTCTTCAACAGCCGATTGATTGTACGCGGGTTCTGATCGGGCACCAGTCGACAGGTGATCTTTGCGCTGGCCCAAGCCGGCACAATCGTCTTGCTGCCCTCACCTTGGTAGCCGCTGGTGAGACCATTAATTTCCAGCGTGGGCCGCGCGCTGCGTTGCTCGTGATGCGTGTAGCCCGATTCGCCAAAGAGCTTTGGCACACCGACCAGTCTCCGGTATTGCTGCTCGTTGATGGGCAAACGCTTCATTTGCTTCCGCTCATATGTAGATAATTTTTGCACCTTGTCATAAAAACCTGGAACACTGATGCGGCCTTTTTTATCGCGCAATGCGGCGAGCATCTGGCTGAGCACCATGGCGGGGTTGTCAACAGTTCCACCGTAGATACCTGAATGCAAATCTGCCTTCGGACCGCGTACAGTTATCTCCATAGCCGCTACACCTCGCAGCGAATAGGTTAGCGCGGGGTGTTTCTTGGATGGCATACCTGTATCGGATACAACGACAACGTCACATTTCAGATCCTTACGATACTGCCTGAGAAACTTTGTGAGGCTCTCGCTGCCCACCTCCTCCTCACCCTCAATAACAAAGGTGATATCGCACGGTAATTCTGTACCCGTCTTAAGAAAAGCCTCCACTGCCTTTAGGTGGGCAAAATGCTGACCTTTGTTGTCCGTAGCACCACGAGCATAAATGGCTCCATTATGAATGGTCGGTTCAAAAGGAGGTGTTTTCCATTCGTGCAATGGCTCGGGTGGCTGAACGTCATAATGACCATACACCACATAATGCGGTCTATGATGGTTACTTTTCTTGCGTGGTGTCCGGGCAGTCACAATGGGATGAAAATTGGTGGCATGCTTCTTCACCTTGAGACCCATTGCGCGACAATGCTTCACCAGCCAATTGGCCGTGGCACGCATATCCTTTGCGTGATGGCTCTGCGCGGAAACACTAGGCATCCTCAAATATTCACAGAGCTCTTTCTCAAAGCGAGCGCCATGGGCGCGAAGATAATCCAAGACCGGTTGCATGCGCACGGAGTGTAGCAAAAGGTGGAGTGCAATCAAGCTGCTCTACTTATCACGCGGAAATAATATGTTCAACGGGTTCACCGGTAATATTTTGTCTATAACCCCAGATGCCTCCTCCAATGCGTCCACCGCAACGTTAAGGGGCTTATTGCTAAGGGCTCGACCGATGAGCGTGGTAAGAATGATGGTATTCTCCTTTACTCGAAGATCACCTATCTTGCCATCAATCTTCAGGAAGACAGGCAGGGGCAGCTCCTTCCCGCCATCTAATAGTCGGGATCGAAACTCTTTCGCCATTTCCGGTTTAAGTGTTATCTGAACCGGCAGATTGGATACTTCCGTATCTCCCAGTCGCTTTGCCAACACTATTGCCTTACCTCCTGTTGCAGCCTTGTAATATATTGTACCCGCTCGAACCCGAGCGCTAACCTTTCCTTCCTCAGTACGGCCTTGAAGCTTAATCGAGTTTACTTTGACTTCATTAAGCTTGTTCTCCTTCACAAATAAAGGGTCTAGTGCAGCTGGAATCTTCAATAAAATACCCAAAATTCCTACCTTGGCTTCATCTCGCTTTGGAATGGTGATGGCCGCACCAGAGACATTTAAAATAGCATCTGAGCCCACACCCTTTAGTCCTTCCGCTCTTACAGTACGCCAATCCCAGTCCATTCCGGGCCCCTGAGACCATTGCAGGCGGACTCTGGCATTGAGACGACCCCATTTTTGTGCGGATACCCAAGGCTTATGTTGGCCCTCAACAAACAAGTCCAACAAAGGTTTTAATTCAACCCTTCGACCCGCGATAGTCACATCATGATTCCATACCGGCTTAGAAGTACGATCCTGCTTATAGGTCGCATTCAGAGGGCCGCCTCCAAGGTTCATTCTTATCCGCCTAAAATTAGAAATCTCCTTGGTGAAAATCGCAGAGGCGTTGATGTCAGTTGCTTCCAATCCTTTCCAACGCAAGTGCCCTGCATGCATCTTCTGAAAATCAGTGTTTTTGTTTGTGGTCTGCGCAAAGGCGTTGAAATCGACTGCCTCCAATCCGTTCCAATACAAATGTTTCGCCTTCAGCGTCATATCAACCGAAACTCCCAATCCACGCGACTTTGCCGAGAGCGGTTCCGCATCAATAATCCGAAGTACAGGGAGCAGCTCTACTCCGTCTGATTCAACCGTTATATTTCCAATCACCTTTTGAGGGTCGGAAAAGTTATACTTGCCACGATATTTCACATGGTTTTCCGCAAGGTCACTTCCTCCCAGATTTACTGAACATTGTTTCAGGTCCAGATTCTCCCCTTTCCAGCTCATGTCAATTTTACCAGTAGCCGAAATGGCCCCGTTTCGTTGCCCGTCTCGATCTCTCACCTCCCAGTCCTTCATTTCCCATGAGCCTTTGCAATGCAAACCTGGCTCTACTCCCCAATTCAATTCTACATCTGCTTCTGCTCGACCACCAATTATTCCCCAAGCCTGTGGCCAAACCGGTTCCAGCAACCTCAACACCGAAACATCCAGTTCTTTCGCCACTACCTTATGGAAACCACGATTTTCAACCTTTAGGGAAATTTGTCCCGCCGGTTTTTTGCGTCGATTGATGGTTCCATTTAGATCGCCGAGAGTAGGCAGCCACAAACCATTCTCATCAGCCTCCAAATCAATTGAACCATTTATCACCATATCTACCGAAACGCCGGGTACTTCGGGCACGAGAGGTGGAGGGGAAAAGTCTCTGAATTCTAATTCCCCCCTGAAAAGTGTCTTGTTTTTGGTTGATAAACGTAACTCGGATTGTCGAACATGCAAACTACCCGCAATAGCTTCATATTCTGGAAACCAGTTTTGTATTGCTTGCGCCATAAAGGAAGTCCCCAAATGCAGAGACTTTAAATTGAGCAGGAACTCGCCGTCCTTTAGAATGATCGGTGAGTTGTACTCAGCGATCACACTGTCTCCCCGGGTGAATATGCCTTCGTTGGTAGTAAAATCAAAATTAGCCCCTGATCCCAGCTGATGTGTGCCGGTTAATTGCTGAGTGATCCCCACAGGCTTCTTCGGCCACCACCCAACCCGCTCATCATCAATCGCTACCGTCCGAAAATCCGTAGAGACGTCAAAGGACAACCGCCCATTTTCCACCTTACCCTTGGCTGTGATGGCCTCCATTCTTCCACTTTTTATTTTTACACCGCCACGCCATTTTTGGGGCAACAGATTAACAACCCAATGATCCACTTTGCCCACGGTGAAGTTGTATTTGCCCGTTTTGGCTTCCGAATAGAACTCTCCGATCAATGTGGCCCGACCGGCCATACGATCCTTTACAAATAGTTCAGCTTGAACATTTTTTGCATGGACTTCCCATTGCCGCCCGCGACTAAAAACAGTCAGATCCAAATCAGTCTCAACCTTGAGCTTATCTTTCGGTAGATGACCGGTGATATCGTCAAAAATTACATCAGTCATGTGCAAGGGTCCCTTGAGGGTTACTCCACCCCGACCATCACTGGTAATCTTGAGTGGCCGAAGATGCGTAACACGCGCCTGCTTCAACCATGTCGAACCAAACTGACGCACGAGCAGGGGTTGTAGAACTCCCTCGGTCCATCGACTGGAATCCAATGTTGCCGAAAAAGCACCCGTAGTCAGATCCACATCCGCCAAGCGGCCCTGTATCATTGCTATCGTAGGTCCGTCAATTTTGTCGGCAAACAACTTGCCGTCCAACTTCGGCACATCCAACTTGATCGAACCATCCTCGCCCCACACTACACGCGTGGAAGCGGTCAAAATTCCATTTACATCCTTGGGCCAATTAGACAAACGGCCATCGCGAAGGGTTACTGTCCCATTGACAAAGCCATTTTTGCCAGGTGCAAGCTTCAGGGATTCCAATTGCAAATCCGCACTTCCTGATTCCACACCACGAACGGGCATGATTGTTTTGAGCCGGATCAAGTTCAGTTCAAGCAGGTTCACCTTCTTCAAGTCGAGAGTCCCGGTACGTAGATTCCAATCGCCACCGAGCGACACTTTGGCGACCAAGGGTTGGCCGGCCACCGAGGTGGCACCACTAAAGCGGTCAATATGCAATTGATGGCCTCCCTCAAGCGTCAGGTTTAAATCCGCCGTGCCCGCTACCCGGTCGAGCTTCTGGCTCTTAATCACACCGCTCACATTTTCCCAATGCATCGTGCCTGCGACGGTTTGTTTACCCGACTGGGTTAGCCCAACTGTGAATGCCCCGTTATAGGTTGCCCGTCCGCTTTGGCAGCTCACGTCCTTTTGCGGAAACCAACCGAGCAGCACAGCCAGTTCCCCCTCCAACTTGCTCTTGGAGCCAGACACGATTTGAGTTGCGAGATCCACAATCGGTTCGCCTTCATACTTGAAATAATTCTTCCCCGGCCGGCCGGCATCCGCAGTGAATTGTGTGAATTCCAATTTTCGAAAATTGGTAAGCTGCCCTTTGGCATTTAAATGGAAATCCCCAATCTCAATTACTTTTCCATCCAATGGCAGTTGAAGGCTATTAATGGATCCTGAACTGCCGAAACGAATCTCTCTCCCGTTCTCTTTGACACTGATTTTCACTTTTGCCGCCACCGCGCCGGATTGCGCATACCGCCCCAACCAGAGCTGCCAATCCGCCGCGTCGGTATTTGCCACCTCCAATTGAAATTCCGCGTCCGGGGCTTTAATTATCTCTCCACCCCATGGGATCGTCATGGACCGGTTGATTTCGCCTGCCAAAAATCGCTTGCCCTTGTGCGTCGCATTGAGACTCAGCGCATCAATGACAACCTGTTTACCCGTCAAATCCACCGTGAAATCATACTGCGTCTCCAGTGCATCCACCGATGGAAACGGAACCAGGCCTAAACTCATCTGCACAGGCGTTGCACTAATAGCACCTTGAAGTTCAATTTGCTCACCGTAACGACCGATCATCAACCGATTGGTGGAACTGAGCATCGTTTTGTGAAAATCAAGGCCATACGGGCGCCCAGCAAAATTAAGCACATGCTCTTCTATTGCCTCCACGGCCACCTGCAAATCAGCCGAACCATTCCGTAAATCCATCGGGCCACTGAGCAAAAGATTGCCGATGGGATTCTCTTCATGTTGGAACTTAAGCTGAAATTTCTTCAACTCGGTCGGGGTCAGTTGGCTTTCCAGGTCTGCCTGCAATCCACCTGCAAAGTCAAACTGGCCGCTCGTTTCATTGACCAATACCTTGGCCCGTGCGGTTACACTTTTGGGAAACCATTTTAGGTCCAGCTCCTGAGCGCACTCCAAGGAGAGCGTTCCCTCCAATTTGTCAGCGACTTCTTCCCCGGCCCGGTGCAGGGCATATTGCACTCCGGTGGTAATATTCAGTTTGCCGGCAAGTTTGTTGCCGATATTTTCGCCGCGAATTTCCAAGTGCGTCAGCTTCACGCGCTCTTCACTGCCGCTATGAAATTGGCGATGAAAATCCACTATGCCCTGTTGCAGGGCCAGTCGCCCAATCCTTACAGGTTCCGGCTCACCCGATTTTTCGCGTTTTTCAAAAAACGGATCCAGGTTGCTCTTCCCCTCGGCATCCATATGGATGGATATAACCGGCTCCACAAATGTGATATCGCCCAGCTCGATATTGCCCGCCAATAAATCGCCCAACTGATAATTGAAGGTAATCTCCCCGGCCTCCAGGCAGGGTTCCTGCCCAATAGCTTTGACGCGCGCTCCCCGCAGCACAATCGACCGGCGCGGGGACCAATCCGCCGACTCGCATGTGATCTCGGCACCAATAGCCTTGCCGATCTTCTTGATCACCACTCCGCGCAGGAACATCTCGCTGGAGATCACCCACCAGCCCACTATCAGCAGCCCGAGCAGCCAGGCTGCACCGACTAAAACCCGCCGTTTCCGGCTGGGTTTCGGCCGCTCTTCCTCCTCCTGCTGGGATTCATTGGAGTGTGATTGCATCCTTCCTTTAATGCCAGTGCCAGTCTACCACGACCAACTTGGAGTGTCACCGTCAGATAATGGACCAACCCCTCTATTTTTCTACTTGTAAAAGCTAAAGATGCCACCAAAACTGCCGATGTACCCATAGTATCCCTACAGGCGTGATGTCTTCTCTAATCACATTTGGCAGGTCAATGTCGTGTCTATTCCGCGGCATATTCATACTTATTGCCTTTTCACTGAGCTCATCCGGTCAAACCCCTGATCTGACTATAATTCCATTTCCGCAGCCACCCACAACTCAATCGGCCAATAGTCTTTATCCGGGAAGTGATTTAAACGGCCTACAAATTGCCCGAGCCAGCAACGGAAATTACATTCTCATCACAGAATCACGACAAGAGCTTATTCCCAGACAATATGGCTATACTGCGATGGATTGGGACGAGATTGCCGACAGCAACCTGCCGAGTTCATGGACGGGCTCTAATTTTAGACACACGGGGAATTATTTGGTCACCGCCAATAACATACTTGGCCAAGAGGTGATGGGCGTTATTGACAAGTCGGGTAATGTGATTCTTCCACTTTACGACACCCTTAGCACTCCAGATAGTAATGGGAATCGCTTAGCTAGCCTCAATGGGAAGCAAGGGGAGATTGATGCACAGGGAAACACGGTTATCGATTTTCTATACGACTCAATCGGTCCGCTGGATACGGATGGAAACCACCCCGCCACCCTCAATGGGCAGCAGGGAACAGTCAATCATTTCGGCATTTGGTGGCCGAACGATTAACCGTGCTCATTACCATCGCCATCCCGGCGTTTAACGAAGAAAAGCTGCTGCCATCCACCTTGGCGGCCGTGGCCGAAGCGGGTGAGGCTTTTTCTGAACGAGGCTGGGAGATGGAGGTGGTGGTGTGCGACAACAATTCCACCGATTCCACAGGCGAGATTGCCAAGGCTGCCAAGGCCCGGGTGGTTTTTGAAAAGCACAACCAGATTTCACTCGCCCGCAACGCCGCGAGCAACGCCGCCAAAGGTGAGTGGATCATTTTTATTGATGCGGATTCCAAGCCGAGCAAGGAGCTCTTTGAGGCCACGGCCGTGGCGATGGATAAAAAGGAAATCGTTGGAGGCGGTGCCACGGTGAAGTTTGAAGTTAAACAACACTGGATGTTTTCCCTCTGCTTAGTGGTCTGGAACGCGGTCAGCCGGGTGATGCGCCTGCCGGCCGGTTCATATATTTTCTGCCGGGCGAAGGACTTTCGGGAACTCAACGGGTTTTCGGAAAAATTCTACGCCGCTGAGGAAATAGATTTTGGCCGCCGGCTCAAGAAACTCGGCAGGAAACACCGTCAACGTCTGCAAATTCTCACCCAGACACCGCTTGCCACCTCACCCAGAAGATTTCAATTTATCGCCCAATCCCATTACGCGCCGACCGCCGGCCTGGAGATATTGCTCAAGGGCATCTTCTCCATGGTGTTTACCGGTGGGCGGGCACTGCATAAGCCCGAAAACTGCCACATGTGGTATGATGGCAAACGCTAAAGATCTTTGGGAAGCGGCGGAATTAATTGCCCGTTTGGCTCGCCTTCATTCTTATCGTCTAACGATTTTTTTAATTCCTGTATCCTGCTTTCACGCTGGTTTTTCTTTACATCTCGCAGTTGACGATATTTTTCCTCCAGATATTGTTCGTTGAGCCTGGCTCCATCTATCCCGGGCAAACCTCTTGACGTCTCAAGCGCCTTGGCATGCGCGGCCTCGGGTGTCTCCAAGACGGTCGGTCGTATCAAAACAATCAACTCGCTCCGCTCGTCTGAATCAAAGCCGTTTTGAAACAACTTACCCAGAAGCGGGATATCCTGAAGAATCGGCACCCCAGCCTTGGTTGATGTTGTCTTGGATTTCACAAAACCGCCGAGCACAATCATCTCGCCGTCACGCACCGCCACCTTGGCCTCGGCCTGCCGGTCAGTAAAGATTGGCACAGGGTTTCCGTTGATGGTTTGCGAACCAACAATATCCTGGATCTGTTGTGAAATATCCATCACCACCAGGCCCTCCTTATTGATGTAGGGCAGGATTGTCATCGTGATACCTATCTGCTGCAATTGATAATTGGAGCTGGAGCCGCCACTGATATCCGTGATGGTGCCCGTCACCACCGGGCGTCTCTCTCCGATAAACAACGTGGCAAGCTGCCCATGTTGTGTCTGGATGCGTGGTCGCGAGAGCATTTCTACAGCCGAGTCATTCTTGATGGCATTGAGTGCCACCTCCCAGGTTGACCCGAGGAATCCGTAGTAGTTGAACCCTGTCGCAGCATCCTGTATAGTGGTAGGGGTAAAGGCAGCCGGCCCCAACGCGGAAGCAAGAGCTGAACTTAAATCAGTATTTTCAATTGGTTCTCGCCCAACAACATTCTTTTGCTGACGTAATGACGATCCAAAGGTCTTGTCGTCTCCCAAGGCCACATCTATTATGACCGCTTCAATCAACACTTGAGGCTGAATAACGTCAATCTCTGCAACCAGTGTCGCTGCCTTGTCGATTTCGTCCTTGGTGCCAACCACCACTATTTCGTTTTTATCGCCAGCCAGAATGACTTGCAAACCGCCCAATATCGGGGCCGCCTGACCCGCCTGACCCGCCTGGGTTGAGCCACCCCTAATTGCGCCTAGACGTTGCTGCAAAGAGCCTCCGCTGCTGCTACTGGGGCGAGAGCTGCTGGAGCCACGGGAAGAGCTACTGGAACCGCGGGAAGAAGTAGAGCCTGTCCAAGGCTGCAAAGCCTCTGAAAAGCGGCGTGAAGTGTTAACCGCACTGGTCCTACTCGTCGTTCCTGCCCCCCCAAAAGTCGACCCTGTCCTCCCCGAAGTAGTGCCTCTGCCCGATGTGCCGGTGCGCTGAATTTGATGTCTCGATCCTTCAGGTGGATTAGAAAGTGATGCAAGCAGGTTTGCGATATTAAACGCATCCTCATACTTGACTGGCAGTACCTTATATTTTACCTGGAGTAGGTCAGGCAATTCCACATCGACTAATTCGATCAACTCAAGCATCCGCTTCACGTTGCTCGAATAATCACGAAGTACTAGAGTCATGGTGCTGTCAATAAACTGAACCGCGTTGGGCGATTTTGCGTATGAATTCAGCAAGTTTGCCATTTCTGAAGGCAGGGCGTATTGTAGTTGCACTGTTTTGATTATATAAATCTGACCTTCGGGTAATTCTTCCCTGGTCATGGTGGTAAATTTCGGTGGGGTCTTGGTCACATCTGCTGATGGGATGACCTGTACGAACTTCTCACCCAACGGAATTACCGTTATCCCCCGCTGGGAGAGTAATGTCTCATAAAACGCCTGGGCTTCCTGATAGGTGAGGTCATTGTTTATTTTATAATCAAACGTCACCTTGGGGAGATTTAGAGTCGCAAGAATTGTCCGGTCGACTAATTCTCCGTATAACTCAAGCATCGTGGCTAAAGGAATCCCCTGCATTGCTTCCATTCCTGCCCTAATTATTATCCGCTCCGATCCAACCTTGCCGGGTTGAGCCGCCGGTTGAACCGCCGGTTGAGCCGCCGGTTGAGCCGCCGGTTGAGCCGCCGGTTGAGCCGCCGGTTGAACCGCCGGTTGCGGCACTGGCTGAGCCAATGCGCTCATACTGAGAGCAAGAATGCCCGTTATGGTTGCGGTTATCTTCATTTTGTTTTGCCTTTCTTGCTCGATTTCTTGCTCGATTTAGAATCGGGTTCTTTTTTCTGAAAACTGGCTGTAAACGTCAGGTCCACTTGCAATAGCCGCCGGTCTGCAGTAGGAAATATTTTCATATCGCTTACTCGAATCATCGACGTTTCCTCAGACACTCTCTTCAGGAAATGCACCAGTTTAACCATATCGCTCTTAAATTTTATTGTGCGTTTAAATTCATCAAACTTCTTGCGACTGCTTGTCGTCCCCTGCCTGCCTCGACTGCGCTCGAGCCTTAATCCAACGCTCGCAGCCGTTTTCTCCACCGTACTCATCAGTTTCCGCGCATGGTCTTCACCACTCACAGACTTCGCATTTCCTGTACCTTTTAAGGTTTTTAGCTCTGTTCTCGAATCCTTTAGGTTTACGGCAACATTGTTTAAACGTTTTGAATCATTTTTTCTCTGCAGATTATCCCGGTCTTCCATTTTTTTAACCAACTCGGGCCCCTTCCCCCAAGCTACCGGCAAAATCCACACCGCATTCCCAACCATAAAAATTCCAATGAGCACGAAAATCACCGGACGGCGTTCCTGCGGCTTCACTCCCAGAGATTCAAGTACGCCGATCATTGGCCTTCCCCCTCCCTCCGTAACAGGCAAACGATATACCAATCGAGATATCCGCCCGCGCGCGCATCCATGTTCGGCGGTTGCACTCGGGAGAAGAGGTCCTTTCTGTCATCCGTTTTTTCATCCAAAACTTTGACCATTCTCAATCGCTCAGAATATTCCTGCAGCTTGTTCCGATCGTCCTGTTCCACTTTACCGCGCAAGGTAGTTACGTTATCGCCTCCCTTCGAGCCGCTGGATTCCGAGAAAGTCAATGAATCCAGCGTGACATTTGTCGGCATATGCTCTGCCACAGCCTTGAGTACACTGATCGCAGTCTCGCGCAGCTCAAGCTGCTCATTAAGCATCTCTATTTCGGCATCGTTTGCATTGAAATCTACGAGCGTCTTCTCCAATCGTTTGTTCTTAGCCTTCGCCTCATTCACGTCCTGATTGACTTGTGATTTATAGACGAAATATCCGGCCAAAAGCATGATATAGAACAATAATCCACACACAAACATCGTACCGATCACGCGGTCAACATCGTCACGATGATAGCTCACGCGGCGGTCGTGCGGAAGAAGGTTTCCTTGATCAAGGGTGCGATTCGCGCGCGCAGCGGAAACATTCGCCAACTCCTCGGCCTTTGGCGGTGTCTGCACCTGTACACCTTGACCGGCCCATTCATTCAAAATTGGCAGCCATTCCTCGCCATCCTTGTTGCTAACCACGAGATGCCAATCGGTTTTGCCTGTGAGCCAACCCTCCATCTCGCCGGCCCAAGTGGTGGCAGTGAGTTGCCCGGTCAATTCATTGAGATGCTCGCGCGAGGTGAGAGTGATTTGCGTGATATTGTACAACACTCCCTCATCCCACCACGCCACTGTGCAAATCACGCGTTCATCCGTAAAGCGGGGGTAAATCCAAGCCCCATCAGGGCGCTCTCCTCCCTGCGGCGTGGCCATCACCTGATGCAACACGGGTGTCTCGAGGCGATCGGGCCGGTAGCCGATCTTTTCCAATTCACCAACATATTGCTCCACGATCCTCCGTTCAGCGATCATCACCACCACCGTCTGCTGTTCGCGATCGGTCTGGAATACCGGTGTGACTTCGTAGGTCCACACCGCCTGCGACAACGGGAGAGGAGATATTTTATCCAGCTGCAACTCCACCATGCCGGACAGTTCGCGTGGCTCACACAGCGGTAACTGTAACACACGGAAGAAAACGGTTTCAGCCGGCAGCCAGGCATCATTCTGACAATGCGCACTCCACATCTGGCTAGTGTCGCGCTCGAGATGCTTGGCTTGGATGGGCTCGTCCGGCGCTGTTTCGCGCACGTCCACGAGTTTCATCTGGTTTTTCCCCTTGTTGAATCGCCAGAACTGCTGCTTGCCGGTGGAGCAATCCACCACATTACAGGAATCGGGCAGGCTGGGTGTCTTGGGCGAAGAAACGGGGTTATTTTTATTCCTAGCCATTAGAAATTCTCCTTCGGTTCCGCCCCCTGATCCTCGGCTGCCTGTGTCACGCGCAGCACTTCTTCAATGGTGGTCACCCCTGCCATGGCTCTGTCCCATCCATAATCTCGAAGCGTCAACATCCCCTCATCGCGTGCCTGCTGACCAATGCTTGTAGCCGCTGCCTTGTCAATCACCAATGCTTGTATGGCCTCACTGTTCTGCAACAGCTCGTAAATTCCTGTGCGCCCCTGATAACCGCGCTCCCCGCAGGCATCGCAACCGGCCCCCTGCACAAACTTGGCAGTTGATATCTGTGTGGGCGGAAAATCCACTTTCAATAAGTAATCCTTCGACACCTCCTGCTCCGTCTTGCAATCCGGGCAAATGGTACGCACCAGTCGTTGAGCCATGATCGCCTCGATGGCATCCGCCACCAGGAATGGCTCCGTGCCCATGTCAATCAACCGAGTGAAGGCACTGGGCGCATCGTTGGTGTGCAATGTACTGAAAACCAGATGCCCGGTGTTTGCCGCCTGAATGGCGATCTCAGCCGTCTCACCATCTCGAATCTCACCCACCATGATCACATCCGGATCCTGGCGCAGAAAGTGGCGCAACACATGTGGAAACGTGCGGCCGATGTCATTTTTCACGTGAACCTGGTTGACACCCTTCATCTCGTATTCCACTGGGTCCTCCACCGTCATGATACGCTTGTCCTCGGAATTGATGGTGTTGAGAAACGCGTAAAGCGAGGTTGATTTTCCGGAGCCCGTCGGACCGGTCACCAACACGATACCGTGCGGCTTAGCGATGATGTCTTTAATAGGCTCCGCTATCTGCTCGGTCATGCCCAGCGTATCCAAGCCCTTGAGCACACTGTCGCGCGTTAGGAGCCGCAGTGAAACACTCTCACCATAGACCGTCGGCACAGTGGAAACACGGATGTCTATCTCCTCTTTCTTGATGCGCACGTTGATGCGCCCGTCCTGCGGCATACGTTTCTCGGCGATATTCATGCCGCTCATAACCTTGATGCGCGAAATGAGAGCAGCCTGCAGTTTCTTGAGCGCCGGTGGCAACGGCATTCGATGCAGGATACCATCAATTCGGTGACGAATTTGCAACTCATCCTCATGCGGCTCAAAATGAATATCCGTCGCCCGGTTCTTGTGAGCAAGAAAGATCACCTGGTTGACAAATTTGATAATGCTCGCTTCTTGATCGCCCTCGGCAATTTCCTTATCATCGCCGAACATCAACTCCAGATCATCTTCATCCTCCTCCTGATCCTCCGCCAATTCATCGATCGTTTCCGCGCCCACACCGTAATATTTCTCGTACGACTTTTCGACCTCATCGGAGGAAGCGAGGACGAACTTCACAGGTCCTTGTGCGGCAAAACGCACAGCGTTAAGTAAATCCGTGTTGAAGGGATTACTCACCGCCACCACAAGCACGCCCCCATCCACACTCAAAGGAACCACGCGATGTTGGGAGGCAACCTTGGACGAAATGCGCCGCCGCGCCTCAGCTGTTGGTTTAACCTCACTGAGCTGAATGCGCTCCCAATCGTAGGCCTCGGAGACACACTCCAGAAAGTCTGCTTCAGATTTACCGCTGCGTTTGCAAAGGAACATAGGCAACGACTCATCCAGGTCGGTTTCGGCACGCTCCCGCCGCCAGTCTGATTGCCATTCATCAAACTGATCCTCCCCCGCCAATTGCGCGGCGACACAGAAATCCTTAAATGAAGTGTAAGCCATCTAACGCCCAGCCTGCTCTCAGGCTCCCATCGTTCTCCCCCTTTGTGCCAGAAAAACTGACGACCCCAAGATATTGAGGCCTTGTGGAAAACTACCACTCTTGGTGGTATCTGCAAGCCCAAAACGACCGGATTTACTCCGCGCATCGCACCAATAATAGCAAAACCCCTAGGAATTCCACCGGTTCGCGATGCGTTCTATGCAACAATAAACGCTGATTTGATTGAAAAGTTACAGTGAACAACCGTGGAATAAACTTGCTGCAGCCGCATTGCGGGCCTTGACTGGCCTGATGGATCATCAAGGGCTCGCATTTATTCTGCTCATCGCCCTGACCGTTATAGGCTGCAACAGTCCCAAACCCTCATTTCGATTCAATGGTAATGTGGTCGTGATGACGATGGCAGACGGCAAACTGACCGTGCGCCCCAAAGGTGGCGAACCTCTGCTCGGTCAAATGAAAAAGGCAAATAGCCGCATTCAATTCACCCCACAATTCCCTCTACTTACCGGCGAAACATACGAAGCCGTTTTCACGGATTCCACCGGACAACAAATCGTTTTGGAACACACTATCGCCATTAAAGCACCCGCGCCACAAGTCAAGGCCATCTACCCTAGTACCAGCCGATTACCCGCGAATCACTTGAAGTTTTACCTACACTTCACTGAGCCCATGCAACAGGGCAAAATCTACGGGTATTTCAAGTTGATCGATCTCACCAGCGGTCTGCCTGTTGAGAAACCCTTCCGAGAGACCGAATTGTGGTCTGCCAACGGCAAGCGTCTAACATTATGGCTTCATCCCGGCCGACAAAAGACCGGCGTGAATCTCAACGTCGATCTCGGCCCCATTCTCATGCCGCACCGCCGCTATGCCCTTGAAATATCCGCCCAATGGAAATCCCAAGCCGGTATGGCCCTCAAACAAAACGCCTGCAAACAGTTTGCTACCACCACCGCGGACCGTACCCAGCCTGACATTCGCCACTGGAAAATCACCCCACCCCGCTCCCGCTCCCGCACGGCTCTGCAGCTTACTTTCCCCGCGCCGCTCGATTCAGCTTTGCTGCAGAATCTCATCACCATAGAAGACTCCAACGGCCGAGACATTTCTGGAGTCGTTCAGGTTTCTAGGAATGAAACACAATGGAGCTTCACTCCCATGAACCAATGGCCGTCCGGCGATTTCAGAGTACGTGTGGATTGGGAACTGGAAGATCTCGCCGGAAATAATTTACTGCGACTATTCGAGATGGACGTGGCAGAGGCCAATGCGCCTGTATTCGCGGGACCGCGCTATCTCAGATTTCACCTGAAGTAATCAGTCCTTCTTCGGATGGTGCAACTTGTAATGCTGCCGCAGCAGATCTTTGCCATAATCGTTCCCGTTGGGAGTGCGGATGACGGCGTGAATATGCTGACGAGTGGGAACGGATGAACGGGCAAGGGCAATGGGACGCTGATGGTCGAACTCAATTAGAATCACCGGGCTTTGGATGCGATAGTAAAACACACTGTCCTTGCCGGTGCCACCCATCCAGCCGAAATAAGTCGCATCAAGGTGCTTTCTGACTTCAGCCATTTTCACCTTGGCATGGCCCTCGACCATGTTTCCGATATAAATGTTGATCAGCTCAAGTAGCTGTTCCTTTTGTTCGGCATTCATCTTTTTACATTGCAGGCCGATGTAATCGAGCACTTGATTATCACGGAAAGCCTCTCCGATATTGTTGGTCGGTCCCTTCTCGGTGGCGACAATGGCCTTGGCTCGCTGGGCTTTGGTCAAGGAATTGATGAAGGAAAGGCCCTTGTCCTGCTCAGCCTGACAGACAATGGTGCCCTTGAATTTGCCGCCCTCAGCCTTGACTGGCTCAGAACCCATAAACACCGGGCTCATCACCACCTGGTCGCCCAACACAAAATAATTTATCACCACATGATGCCCATCAAGCTGCCAACCCCAGGGCTTGGTCGCACTTGGCTCGCCCATGATGGTGATCCAGTAGAGCCACTCGCCGTATTCATCAAAGCGATTGGTCAATTCAGCCAAGGTGCCGTTGAGCTTCATAATGTCCTGTGTTTGCTTGAGGCCCCGGGCACTGAGGCTGGTGCGCAGCAGGTTGAAGGCGAGTTCGCGTTGGCCTTTGGACATCTTGTCAAAGCCCACACCTTGGCGCGAGTAACGATGTCGGTTGTCCCACTTGCGCCACTCGATATCGTCCACGGGAAAGACGGTCTTCTTGCGATCTTCAGCTTTGAGGCTGGCGAGAAAAGCCTTTGCTGCCTGGCGCACGGGCTCAGTGCTCACACCGGTTTTTTTAATTGGGAACAGGTTGGCTGGCGGGATATCAAGAAAGTAGACACCTTTGAATGGCTGAGCGAGGGCGGCTTCACGATGACCATCAAATCGGCCGCGCGGGGGGCGTTGCTGGCCGTCAACAGTCTGAACGAAAAGAATGGCCGCAACAGCGACCGTGAACATTAATTTTGTTTTCATTAAATAATTTATGTTAAGGCCGACGACCTCCACCCTGACGAACCCCCCTCTCCTGATCAGACATATTTAACTTAATGAACGGCGCAAGGGTATCGGCTAAATTTGCCGCTGTTTCCGGGTGATTCAAGGTCACGTCCTTGGATTCGGTAGAGTCATCTTTCACGTTATATAGGCTGACCTGTCCCTGACCCCAAGTCAGTTTCCATTGATCGTGAAGAACCGCAAATTCGCCGGAGGGCCCGGCCACAATAACTGGTGGCCGTTTCATCGGCTTGTTTTGGACTATTGCCGGCCAACAGTTTACGCCATCGAGCGGCTTTTGGTTGGCTGACTTGATGCCCGCCGCCGCAGCGAATGTTGGAAAAAGATCCTGCGCGGAAATCAACTGATTACATTTAGTGCCCGCCCGAATCACTCCCGGCCAGCGAAGGACTGCAGGCACGCGGATGCCGCCCTCTAACACACTACCCTTGCCACCGCGCAATGCCAATTGCCCCGGCAACGCGGTCGACCCACGTCGGCCTCCGCCAGATCCATTGTCGCAAAAAAACATCACAAGCGTCTCCTTAGAAATACCCTCGGCTTCAATTGTGGCAAGCACTCGGCCGATCGCTGCATCCATTGCCTCGATTGCTCCCGCTTGCCCAACTCGCCGGCCAAAAAATCCAAGCTTACGATATTTCTCAAGCAATCGTTCGGAGGCCTGCGCTGGTTGATGTGGTGCGTTAAAAGGCAGATACAAAAAAACAGGCTTTTTCTTGTTTCGGTTTTTCAAAAGTTTAATGGCCTCATCGGCCAGAAGATCAGTAGAATAGCCTTGGGGAGCTACCGACTGACCGTTGCGAAACCACCCACGCGCACGTGAACCATTAGTGGTGTAGTAATTAATTCCGCCACCATGGAAACCAAAAAAATGGTCAAAGCCCCGAGCATTGGGCGCGTAGTCATCACTACGCTCGCCAAGGTGCCATTTACCCACCATGAAAGTTTGATAACCGGCTTTCTGGAAAGTTTGCGGCATAAAATGTTCGTCCAGCGGAACGACCCCGCGGCCAATAGCTCCGGTAATTCCAAAGCGCGCAGGCGATCGGCCGGTCATCAACGCCGTACGAGTGGGGCTGCAAATGGGATGCACATAAAAGCGGTCAAGCTGCACACCCTCCTTGGCAAGTCCATCGATGTGAGGGGTGGCAATTTTGCTGCCGTGATAACCGACCTCGTTCCAACCCATATCGTCGGATACGAACATTACGATATGAGGCTTGGGAGAGGTCGCAGTCGATTGAGCCGGAACCACTTCTGGATAGATACCCAGGAGTAAAAACAGAAAACAGGCTTTCCTTTTCACAAAATAATAAAATTAACGTTGAGG
>CBFHWX010000027.1:0-29768 GCA_965659445.1 Limisphaerales bacterium
CATTCTTCATGTAGGCGAGGGAAAGGTTGGTGTGCACGCGCTGTTCCTTGGAGTTGATCGCCTCGGCCTTGTGCCCTTCCTCAATTGCGCGCGCATAATTTTCCTGTCGATAATACGCCATGCCAAGCGAGAGCTGCGCCTCAAAATGATTCGGTTCGGCTTTGAGCACCGATTCAAAACCGGCAATGGCCACCTCGTAGTCGCCGGTGGTATAGGCCAGCACAGCATCATCATATTGCGTTTGTAAGTCTTCGGCCATTTGCTTTGACACCTCATTGTGAGGTCAGTTCACTGGGCCACGCAAGAAACAATGTCCACCCCCCTCAAGCTAATCTCCACAGATTTTGACGGAACTCTGCACTCAGACTTCACTGAGCCGCGCGTACCCATTGCCCTGCAGGAGAAGCTCGCCCAGTTGCAGGCCGAGGGCGCCACTTGGCTCATCAACACCGGCCGCGAACTGGCCGATCTTTGTGATGGCCTCGCCCAAGCCGACCTGTCCGTGCATCCGGACTATGTCGTGGCGGTCGAGCGCGAGATTTTCAGATGCGCCGGAGACGAATTCATCCCTCTCACCGACTGGAATGAGCAATGTGCCGCTACACAGAACGCGATCTTTGAAAAAAACCGTGCGCGGTTGCCTGAGCTCTTTGAGTGGGTGAATGAACATTTTGATGCACAGGTATATGAAGACCAATGGTCACCCTTCTGCCTCATTGCCCGCAATAACGCTGATGCCGATGTGATTCAGCAACGCGTGAATGATCATTTTTCCGACGAACCACAACTCGCATGCGTGCGTAATGACATTTACGCGCGACTTTCGCACACAGACTATACCAAGGGCACCGCGATGGCCGAGGTGGCGCGCCGATTGAACATTCCAAGTGAGGAGATCTTTGCCGCGGGCGATCATTGGAACGACCTTACCATGTTACAAAGTGACCTTGCCCAATGGCTCGTCGCCCCCGCCAACGCCATCACTGAAGTAACGGAACACGTGAGATCACAGGACGGTTTTGTGGCCGAAGGTGAGTCTGGCGAAGGTCTGCTCGAAGGCATTGAGTGGGCCTTGGCAACAGAGGCAATATAAATCAGTTTACCTAATGCACGTAAGCCGCCTGTGAATGACTCCTGATGAGATTGTGTTGGCTCATGTTTTTCTGGGAAAATAAAATGGCCCATTCAATATTATTTTGTGAATATCCTTTGACAGTTTACCTGATGATGTTAGCTTCGCTTACCCTCTCGTGACGAGGGGAAGCCGGGGGCGCGTGGCTTAGTAGTAGCAGCCGGCAACTTTATCTACACACTTGATGAGCGAAAGTTCCACGACCACTGAGGTCGTTAGTGACAGCCCAAAGGTCTCGAAGGTATCCGAGGCCGTCATTCGCATTGCCGGTAACTCGCAGGATGGTATCCAGTCCATAGGCGGATTTCTGGCTCTACTGGCCGGTCGCAGCGAGCAGGAGGTGATGACGTTCATGACCATCCCCGCCACCATCTCGGGCGGTCCATCCATTTTCCAAGTGCGCATCGGTTCGGGCGAAGTGCTTACCTCCGGTGACGAGGCGGATATGCTGATGCCGTTCTACCAGCACAGCTACGAAAACCATATTGATTTCTTAAAGGAAGGCGGGATCGTCCTGTACGACAGCAGCCACGTGGAACCCGACAAGACATTGCTGAAAAAGTATCGCCACGTGGGCGTACCAATTGCTGCGCTCACGGTGGAGGCCATCGGTGGCACGGCGAAGGACAAAGGCAAAAATATATTTGCGCTAGGACTGGTGGCCCGCATGTTTGACTTGGATGCCCCCAAACTGGAGGGGTTGATTTCTGCCCGCTTCAAAGGCAAACCCAGCAGCATTACCACCACTGCGCTTACAGCGTTCCATGCCGGCTATGGTTATCCGCTCACCACGCTGCAGGAAATTTACGCGTTCGAGGAACCCAAGGCGCGCGATACTGAACAGGTCGTCTGCAATGGCAACGACGCGCTCGGCTATGGCATCCTCGCCGCCGGTGTGCGGTTTGGCGCAGGATACCCCATCACGCCGTGGTCAGACATCATGGAATTACTCCGCCGCGAACTACCCAAGTACGATGGAATTTTCGTCCAGTGCGAAGATGAAATTGCCGCGGTCTCCATGGCCATTGGCGCGAGCTGGGGCGGACAGGTAGCAGTTACAGGTTCCTCTGGCCCAGGAATTTCACTGAAAGGCGAGGCCATCGGCTGGGCAGTGATGGCGGAAATTCCACTGGTGATCATCGATGTCCAACGTGGTGGACCTTCCACCGGCATGCCCACCAACGTGGAGCAAAGTGACCTCAACATCGCCTGCTACGGTGGCCACGGCGATTCGCCCCGCGTGGTTATCGCGCCCTCAAGTGTGGAGGATTGTTTTTACACCGCTATTGAGGCCGTAAACATTGCGCGCGATTACAGTACGCCAGTGCTTATCCTCACGGATCAAGCCATTGCCACACGCATCGAAGCTTTCGGCATGCCGAATCTCAAGGAGTTGTGTCAGGATATTTCGCCGGATCTTTCCCCTCGAGAGGATCACAAACCCTACGACCTCTCCGCGCCCGATGGCATCACGCACCACGCTCCGCCGGGCACTCATATTAAAAGTGGCAAATATCCAATCGCCACCGGCCTCGAGCACGACGAAATGGGCCACCCCAGCGGCGCGCCCAAAATGCACATGAAAATGACCGCCAAGCGCCGCAGCAAGTTGCAGGCACTCGGCCACGCCCTGCCGTTGCCGGAAGTGTACGGTCCTGAGGAAGGCAACGTTCTGCTCGTCGGCTGGGGCAGCACGCAAGGCAGCCTGCGCGAGGGGACTGAGAAAGCACGCAAGGCGGGCGACAGTATTTCCTGCCTCACCATGCGCCACATCCATCCGATGCCTGAGGGATTGGAGAATATTTTTGACGGATTCAACCACGTGTTCGTGGTGGAAAATAACGACGAAGGCCTCAACGGCCATGGCCAGTTATGCGGACTCTTACGCGCTAAGTTTGCCAATCCCAAAATCCGCGGCATCAACAAGACCGACGGCCTAACCTGGCGTGTCAAGGATGTGCTCGCCCGCGTTCAAACCAAGCTCGAAGAACTGAAAGACTAATTTACACCATGAGTGCCACTGCTGAAATCACCCGCGAACCACTGAAGAAAAAAGACCTTGTCGCCGACCAACCCACATGGTGCCCCGGCTGCGGTGATTTTTCAGTGCTCGCCCTCTACTTCAAGCTCATCCAAAACCGAGGCCTCCACCAAGAGAAATTTGCCACCGTAGCCGGAATCGGCTGCAGTAGTCGGTTCCCCTACTTTGTGCAATCCCACGGCGTACACTTTATCCACGGTCGTGCTCTGCCCTTTGCCACCGGCGTCGCACTCAGTCGACAGGATTTGGACGTGTTCGTCTTTGGTGGCGACGGGGATGCCTTCTCCATCGGTGGAAACCATTTCAACCATTGCGCCCGCAAGAATGTGAATCTCACCTACGTGGTGATGGACAACTATGTGTATGGGCTTACAAAGAAACAAACCTCACCCACTTCACCCATCGGATTCAAAAGTAAGACCGATATGTGGGGTGCGGTTGACAAGCCCATTAATCCAATAAAACAAACCATAGGTGCCGGGGCCACCTTCGTGGCGCGTACTACGCACACCAATCCCAAGCACCTGCTGTCTATGATGGAGGCCGCAATGGATCACAAAGGTTTCGGCTTCATCGAGTGCCTCAGCGAATGCACAGAGTTTTACAACGGTGCCTTCGATTCCAGCAACCCTCGTAAAGGCGGTGAATTCAAGGAAATTCCTGAGGATCACGATCCCACAGATGAAATTGCCGCCTACGAATTAGCTTGCGAGCCCTTCCCGGGCCACTTTGGAATTTTTTATCAGGTTGACCACCCGTCCAAGCAGGATAAGGAAAGAGAGATTAATGACACATTCCTCGCCAAAACCGGAGACATGGAAGATTGGGAAATCCTCCAGCAGAATTTTGACAAGATGAAATAGGTAACAGCCAAAATTTACTTGTCACGGGACGAGCTTGCTCGTCCCTTTTTTATTGGATCAAAAGAAATACCACCCCCAAAATCACACCCACGACCACACCGGCAAGCACATCATCCATCGTCACACCCCAGCCACCATGGAGGCTTTGAATTGTGTTGATGGGGCCGGGTTTCCAAATGTCAAACAGGCGAAAAAGGCCAAAACCGAGCAGTGCCCAGAGCCACCATTGTTTCATTTGAAACACGTCTGTGAGTGCAGGCATGCCAGTCGGTTGAAATTCCATCACGCCGAACACGCCGAGAAAACAAATTGGCATGGCAATGATTTCATCCAAGACCACCGGCCCCGGATCTTTTTCATCCATGATGCGCTCAGCTTCACCACAAACCCACGCAGATAAAGGGATACACAAAACACAACCGGCGAGGTAGGCCCAAAAATTTCCCGGCCATAAAAACAGCGCAGTGAGCGGAAAGCCGCCGAGAGTGCCAACCGTCCCAGGGATCTTGGGGAAACGACCGAGGCCACCACCTTGGGCTACCCAGAGCAACAGGCGATCCATCGGCTAAAGGTCCTTCATGTAGAGGTCGCGATTTCTCCACAAATAGTGTGCACCGGAAATCGCTGTAAGGCTCACCGCACCCCAGATAACGAGGAACGTAAACCAAATACTCCAGGGCCATCCTCCGATTTGCCACCCGAAAAATGTCACCCAACTCTCCCCCCAACCGGGGTAGCTTATGAGGATGAGCATGGATATGATAGAGGTCACTTGAAAAACAGTTTTACCCTTGCCGATATTTTCGGCGGGGAGGACAACCTGCTTGTTGGCTGCCAATAGCCGCAGTCCGGTAATGGCCAATTCACGCGCGACGATGATGATGACCATCCATGCGGGCATGAGCAGATTCGTGCCAGGTGCAGCCAAGGCCTCGGGGAGGTGATAGCTACCGAGCTGAGTTTCTGGATTCATTTTCGTGCCCACGAGCAAAATGAATCCGGCGCAGACGAGGATCTTATCGGCGAGCGGATCCATCAGTGCGCCGAAGTCCGTACGTAAATTACGCCGGCGCGCGATGATGCCATCGGCAATATCTGTCATTCCGCCAATGAAAAACAACAACGCGGCCCACGAGGTATTGTAAGGCACTGCGTCCCACAGCATCACCACCACGAAGATGAGCGTGATAAAAAAACGTGAGGCGGTTAGTTTGTTGGGAAGATTCATTACATCCGTTCCGCAATCAAATCGTAATCCGTGTGGCCAATCACACGCACCCAGGAAAAATCGCCGAGCGGTAGTTCACCTTGCACATACACGCGCCCGTCGATGTCCGGCGCATCGGCCTCACTACGCGTGATAGTATATTGGCTTCCTTTCAGCTTGGTGCTCTTGCGGGTGCTTTCCCGAATAAGACCATGCTCCCATGAACGCACGTCTACTCCCTTGAGATCGTTCTTGGTTGCTAGTTTTTCAGCGAGCACGTTTAACTTCCTTCCTTTCAATGCCTTGCCGTGCCTGCGCGACACTTTGCGCTGTTCAATCATCGCGGCCTTGCATCGTTGTTTTTTGACCTCATCTGAAATCTGCCCACGCATGCCACCGGCGCGCGTGCCGTCTTCCTTTGAGTAGGCAAACACTCCCAAACGCTCAAATCTTGTTTCGCGAATAAATTCTAGCAGCGAGGCAAAGCGTTTATCGGTCTCACCGGGGAACCCAACAATGAAAGTCGTGCGCAGGGCGATACCGGGGATCCCTTCGCGAATACGACTAATGAGGTCGTGGATATACTGACCGTCGGTCTCGCGCCGCATGCGCTCGAGCATCACGTCGTGGATGTGCTGCAGCGGCATGTCGATATAACGCGCGACCTTCGGGCATTCGGCGATGGTCTTAATGAGTTCATCGGTCCAATGTGCTGGATGCGTGTATAACAGGCGAATCCAGAAATCGCCAGGTAGGTCGTTGAGTTCACGCAGAAGCGTACATAGCGTAGCAGAATCCGCTGGCAGATCGGCGTTAGCGCGCGCGAATTTTTCTGGCGACGAATTGCTTCGTCGATGACCGGGCCGCATGTCCATTCCGTAGTAGGTGGAATCCTGAGAGATAAGGTTCAATTCCTTTACTCCCTCCCCAATGAGTAGCCGGGCCTCGGCTACCACATCCGCCTGCGGTCGACTGCGATGAGCACCGCGCATTCGTGGGATGATGCAAAAGCTGCAAGGGTGGTTACAACCCTCGGCAATTTTCACATAAGCAAAATGCCTCGGTGTGAGGCGAAAGCGCGGTGTCTCCACATCAGGCACATACTGCGGCCGCATATGAATTTCCGCAAGCGGCACGGGAGCTTTCTTGCGCGCGCGCTTGGGAGCGCCGTTGGCAGGCTGACCTGCCCGATGAGCAATAGCCTCGCGCACGATGCGCGCCACATCTACGATCTGATCAACACCCATGAAGGCGTCCACCTCGGGCATGAGCTTGGGCAGTTCTTTCCGAAAACGCTGTGGCAAACAGCCGGAAACAATCAGCGCCTGCCCGGGCCGCTGCGCCTCACGGTACTCGGCAGATTCCAGAATGGTGTCAACACTTTCCTCCTGCGCGGAATCGATGAAGGAACACGTGTTGACGATAAGCGCATCGGCCTCGCTCGGCTCGTTGATGATCTCCAATCCATCTGCCATCAGCGAGCCGAGCATGACCTCAGCGTCCACCAGGTTTTTTGCGCAGCCAAGTGAGATAATCCCCACGCGGGTTGGTACAGCCGAATTGCGTTGGGACGTTTTGGCCACGGGCGAGGCAGCGTAGGTGATGCCCGTTAAAAATCAAGCACCCGAAATATCAACTCCCAGGATCCAGCGGCAGGAGATCCGAATTGGGAATGAGCGGCTCAGCGTTGAGCCCTTGGCCGAGGCCTTCAAGATGATCGGTGCTGTTGTAAGTGCGATAGTAATCAACTCCAAAATAAACACCGATGACAAGGCTGACCAACAGCAGGATGGGAATCACTGCGCGCCATTTTACGTGCGAAAAATACAGCATGAATCCATCGACGAAGCCAGAACGCAGTTGGGCGTCGTCCGCCAATCCGCCCTTTTCACGATTAGCATGGCCCATCTCTTCATTGAGATCAACCAGCACTGTCTCCGCATCAAGCTTAAGCACTCCGGCATACGACCGCACAAAACCGCGCACATACACCGGCGCGGCAAAGGCCGTCCAGTCGCCCGACTCCAACGCATTCACCTGGTCGGTCATCAAATTTGTCATACCGACAACGTCCGGGATGGAATACCCCAGAGACTCGCGGGCATGTCGCAGTTGTTCACCAACTAAAGCCACAAGGCGACCTTAAAAAACGGGTAGTCTTTGCCGATCAAAAGTTATTCCAAAATTACTGTGAATAGCACTGCGATGGAACATTTACATCGGCTCAACCTGTGCGCTAACCTCCCCGCACGACAAATGAGTATGATCGGTTTACAGGCTTTAGGTACCGGTGATGGCTGGGCCAGCGATCGTCGAGGGCATTCCGCGTTTCTTTTTCGCATGGGTGGCAGCACGCTGCTGATGGACTGCGGCGAACCGGTAAGCCGCAGCTTACGAGCGGCGGGCGTACAGCCTGATGATCTAGACGGCATTATCCTCAGCCATTTGCACTGCGATCATGTCGGTGGCTTTTTTATGCTGATGCAGGGCTTCTGGCTCGATCAACGCACGCACGATCTCACCGTGCACATGCCAGAGGAAGGCCTGAAACCTGTGAGGTGTATGCTGGATGCCTCATATATTTTCGAGGAATTGATGGCGTTCAAGCTCGACTTCACGCCGATCACCGCCGGAGACACAATTCTCGTGGGAGCCATCCGCGTAACATCCTTCCCCACTACGCACCTTGTGCAGCTGCGGGAACATTTTTCAGAAAAACATCCGGCTAAATTTGAAGCCTTCTGTTTCCTTATGGAAACAGATAATGCCACCGTGGCGCATAGCGCGGATATTGGTGCACTTGAAGATTTGGAGCCGCTGCTGCAGAAGCCGGTGGACCTGTTGGTGTGCGAACTGGCGCACGTGAAACCCAACGAGCTCTTCACATTCCTATCCAACAAGGAAATCGGTCACGTGGCCTTCACTCACCTGTCTCGGCCTTATCGTAAAAACCTTGATGAGTTAAAAGCCCAAGCCAAGGCCTCCTTGGGAGGAGTGCCGCAC
The DNA here is from genome assembly GCA_965659445.1 of Limisphaerales bacterium. Classification (GTDB taxonomy): domain Bacteria; phylum Verrucomicrobiota; class Verrucomicrobiia; order Limisphaerales; family UBA1100; genus UBA1100. The sequence goes on from CBFHWX010000027.1 coordinate 8,247, forward strand.
ACATTTCTGATGGATGGTGACCTTGTCGAGGTTTAGTGCCGCGTTTGCATCAGTATGGTGTCCTTCTTGTGGCGCTCATTATCCGCCCGCATCCGAGCAGCCATCTTGCGTGCTACCGCCACGAGAAAAGGAGTGACCAGTTCCGGCTGCTTTTCCACCATGCGATCAAAAACTTCCAGACCAATCCGCAACAACACGCCACTACTGTTGGCTACGATATCAGCCGAACGCTTGCCGCGATCAAAGAGTGAAATTTCCCCAAAAACCTCACCGGCCGTGAGTGTAGCCAAGATATTTTCCTTGCCTCCAATCATCTTGCGTACCCGCACATTCCCCTCGAGAATAATGTACAGCGCACCTGCGTCCGTACTACCTTCACTCACAAGCACTTCAAACTTCTTGAACTTCTGAACCTCCATACATTGCGCGAAACGACCACGTTGCTGGTCGGTCATTTCCTTAAATATCTCCACACCCTGCAATGTGCCCACCGGCACCCCTGGAATCAACGGATCGTTGATAGTGCCGGGCTCCACCAGATCATCGGCTTGCTGGAAAAACAACCCTAGTTCCGGAAGATCGGAGGCGCGCGACCAAAACTCGGACTGCTCCGTAAATATCCAATTCTGACGAGTCACTCGTACCTCACGCACCCATTGGGAGAGCAACGGAAAATCGATAGGGCCGTAAACCACATCGTCCGCCGCCCAAACCTTGTACGTGCGTTGAATGTTCGGCAGCTCTGCCATCATCTTAAACATACGCTTTCAATACGGAATGGGAAAGCAAATTAGGCGGTTGTTTGAGCGACGCCTTGACCATCCGCACCCGTGCCATCGAGATCAATGAGAATCTCGCGTGGCTCATTGCCATGTACAGGACCCACAATGCCGCGATCCTCAAGCTCATCCATCAGGCGTGCCGCGCGATTGTACCCGAGGCGCAGGCGACGCTGCAGCTTGGACACGCTGGCCTTTTGCTCGCTACGGATTACCTCAATGCATTGTTGCACAAGCTCTTCATCCTCGCCGCTACCACCATCGAATGGACCGGCCACCGATTTGGAAAGTTGTTTGTGGATCTCCACCTCATAGCTTGGCTTGCCCTGCTTGGCGATGAAGTCAACAATCTGTTGGATCTCCGCATCTTCCACCAACGGCCCTTGTGCACGGATGGGTTTGGGCGCGCCAGGTGGTTGATAGAGCATGTCGCCCTTGCCTAATAGTTTCTCCGCGCCCATCTCATCAAGGATCACACGACTATCGATCTTAGACGCCACTTGAAACGCTATACGTGAGGGGATGTTAGCCTTGATGACGCCCGTGATCACCTTCACGCTCGGACGCTGGGTGGCCACGATACAATGGATGCCAGCGGCACGAGCCATCTGCGTGATGCGTGCGATGGCGTTCTCCACATCAGCCGGCGCGGTGAGCATGAGATCCGCCAGCTCGTCAATTACCACAACGATGTAGCTAAGCTTTTCAGGGACCTCGATCTCTTCATCACGCGGCACGGCGATCTCTTCATCCACCTCCACGGCAAAGCCCTCGGAGCTGGTTTCCACCCGTTCACCATTTCCGAATAATGGCAGTTCTGGTTCCGGCTCCTCCTTCGACTTGTCACGCCGCCGCTTATTGAAGGCGTGAATGTTCTTCACGTTTTCCTTCGCAAAAATCTTGTAGCGCTTTTCCATCTCCTGCACCACCCAACGCAGTGCTAGAATCACCTTCTTCGGATCATTTACCACCGGCACCACCAGGTGAGGTAGAGTATTGTACATCTGTAACTCCACCACTTTTGGGTCGATCATCACCAATCGCAGTTCATCCGGTGAAAACCGATAGAGCAACGAGGCAATAATCCCATTCATACACACACTCTTGCCCGCGCCGGTGGCCCCGGCGATCAGCAGGTGCGGCATCTCGGCGAGGTCGGCAATGATCGGCTTGCCATACACATCCTTGCCTAATGCCACCGGGATCTTAGCGCGGCTTTTCTTCCACTCATCGCTCTCGAGCAGATCACGCATGATCACCTTGGTCTTCACTCTGTTAGGCACCTCCACACCCACCGTACTCTTGCCGGGTACCGGCGCGAGGATGCTGATGCGCTCCGCCTCCAGCGCGGCGGTGATGTTGTTGGTGTAGGCGGTGATTCGCTCCATCTTCACTCCGGGTGCCGGGTGCAACTCAAAGCGCGTGATGGTTGGACCCTTGGTGATGTCACCTAACGTCACGTCCACGCCAAACTGCTTCAATGTTTTCTGGATAACGATGGCGGATGCCTTCAGCTCCTCCGTGGAATCAACCGGCACTGCTGAATATTCTGGCATCTGCAGGTAATCCACCGGGGGGCGTTCATAATTCTCGATAACTGGCCCGCGCGCCACGGTGGTAGGCTTACGCTTGCGCGGTTTCGCCGGGCCTGTACTCGAGGTGGCCGGGGCAATATGAACCGTCGGCTCTGTATCATCCTCCTGCTCACCCAGTATATCCTTCACCGTGGCCGCCTCACGATCAGGAGCATCCCCCTCTTCTTCCCCGGTCAACTCCGGTTCCTCATCCTCCAGTGCGTCGGGCGGAAGCACTGTTTCCTCCTGTCCGGGAATAATCTCAATGAGCTTCGTTTCCTCCAACTCATCGGTGCCGGTGGTCACGGTGTAGATCTCCACATTTTGCTCCACCCCCTCAAGCGCGAATTCACCGAGCAATTTCACGGCATACTCCGGATGGCTAACGAGATCCTGTTGGATCTTTTCTGAGACGGCCACTCCTCCAATCGGCGCATACTCTTCAATGCGCGAGGCAATGTTCACGCCATCACCCAGCACATCCTTACCATCACGCATGATATCGCCCTGATGAATACCGATGCGAAGATCGAGATGCGCCACACCGCGCACCTTGCCCTGAATGGCCAGCGCACATTCCACAGCACTGAGCGAGCTTTCGAAGCTGAGCAACAGGCCGTCACCAATTTCCTTCAGCCATTCACCCTCGAATTTTTTCACGATCGGCTTGAGCAATCGACGCTGTTGCTTGATAAGCTTGAGCGCCGCCTTTTCATCACGATTGGCCAATGTGGTGTAGCCCACAATATCCGTAAACACAATTGCCGCCAGCTTACGCTTGGCCTGAGTAGATGACTCTTCATCCTCATCGGCACCAGCCGGCCGCGCGCCAGGCTGGCTGAGGTCAATGATGCGTGGATCTTTCTGTTCCGAGGCCTTCTCTTCTGGCAGCACTGCGGCGGCGTCCAATTCCTTCCTTAAATCTTCCACCCGCTGAGCCAGCTCCTCTTCGCGTTTCGTGAGCTCAATCTCCTTATTAGCCAACGGCTGGGAACGATCAATGCGGCGCAACCTCCAGCGTTGCCATACTTCTTTCGCCCAATCCCTCAGCTTGAAATTTGTAAGATACAACAGGCTCACCAGATAGATGCCCAGCAAGATCACCGTGGCACCGGCAGTCCCCACATGAATGAAAATACCCTTATGCAAAAGCAGCCCCACATAACCACCCGGATCCACTGTGTTGAGCTGCTCCACTGCCCCCCCGAACAGGTTCGGATACAGGCTAAAGCCAGCCGAACCAGCCATGATCAGAGCCAGAGCCCAAAGCCAACGCTTACGCAATCCCTCAAGTTTGCTGATGAGGAATCCAAATGAGAAAACCAACATCAAAGGCGGCAATAGATACGCCGCCATCCCCAGCGCCATGAAGCAACCCTGCGCCAGCCACGCGCCGAACGTGCCTGCGTAGTTGTGCAGCGGGTCATTGACCTCCGTGCCATTGAAGGACAGGTCACCCCGATCAAAGGAATATAGCGCCAACAAGAATAGCCCGGCCAAAGCTAATAAGCTGATACCGAGAACCTCGTTAGCTCCTCCCTTGGTTGAATCGGTCTTGGGAGCCTCCTTACGTGCCATCCGCAGGAGACTAGAACAGAATAACAGGCGTTTTACAAACTCAAACTGGAAGTGAAGGGCTTTTGGTTGGCTTCGGGACTGGTGTCAGGATTGCCGATGCCCAGCTTGAGGTTCATGCCGCTTTTATCACGGCAGAAGTTCGGGTTTGCGGCGGTATGAAGGGGCATTTGAATCCAACACTACATCCGACAGCAGCTGTACCTGTGTGTTTCGATAATTGTAGAGCCCCCTATTTTCTGCTAGTCTCCGGGTTCGGTGCCCAATCAATTACCCAAGCTGTCCGATATCCCCAATCCGTGGAAAATCTTCCGCGAAGACTTGGCGAAGGTGATGGAGGAGGAAAGCCGAGTGAAGCTACCCAAGCGGTGGATGCGGGTGGCACGCTTCATCCTGCTGGCCTACCGGAAATTCGACGAGGAGCGCTGCTTCATGCGCGCAGCGGCGCTGGCGTTCAATTCACTGCTGGCACTGATCCCCGTGCTGGCGCTGGCCACCGCCCTCACCACTTGGATCGTAGATAAAGATAAGCCGCAGCAGTCCTCCAAGACCGGCTCCGTGCCCACCATAGCTTCAACTACAGATGCCAATGCCACCGGCCCCGTGCCACAGTTTGTCAGCAAGATCATCGTGAGCGTGCTGCCGGCCAAGGGCGAGACTGACGAAGAACACAAAGAGATACTGCGAATCCGAAATGACCTTCAAAGTAACATCACAGGGTTCAGCAACAACCTCGCCCGGCAAATCAAGTTCGACAAGACGGGTGTATTGAGCGCGCTGGTGTTTGTATACCTCGGGTTGCTGGTATTGATGCAGCTGGAGGATACCTTCAATGATCTGTGGGCGGTGCGGCGGAGCCGAGTATGGTATTCGCAGTTGTTGAAGTTTTCACCAGGACTGGTGTTCGGCCCCGGCTGCATCATCCTAGCCTTTGCATTGACCAACGGGGTTCACTTCGAGGCTATCAGTGATGCCCTGCAGGGCATGGGCCCGGCGGTGAACACACTGGTGCCGCTGTTCTTTGCGATGGCGGGGCTCACATTTTTGTACAAGCTCATCCCCAACACGCGCGTGCCTTGGAGCGCAGCTCTCTGGGGTGGGTTGGTGGCGGGCACCCTGTGGCAGCTCAACCACGCCGCCAGCGCTTGGTATGTTTCGCACGTGGTAGTGGAGAAAGGTTGGTACATAAAAACTTACGGCGGTAGCTTGGGCCTGTTGCCGGTGTTCATGTTGGCGGTGTATTTTACGTGGCTCATCCTGCTATACGGTGCTCTGGTGGCCGCACGGGTCCAATACCATTCCACGCCGCTCAAGGAGACGATCGAGGATAAGGACGCCGAGCCAGAGAAACCCGATCCTAGTGAACGCGAAAATGATGATGAGAAGCAGGAAACCGATGAAGCCCAAAAATAATCCACTTCACATCGCGCAACTGGTGGGCACGCTCAACGCTGCGGTGTGGCTGGGCGGGGCGGTCTTCTTCACCTTCTTTGCCGGTCCAGTATTTTTTGATCCCGCACTGGAGGCCGTACTGCCCAAGCCGGAAGATGGTGTAGCCGCAAGATTCCTCATCAACCGCTTCACGGCCTTTCAACTTTCCTGTGCGTGCATCGCGCTGATTACGATGTGCATCGGCTGGCGACTGGAAGGTGGTAAATTTCCGCGCGCGCCGGGTCTACTGCTGGGCGGCATCCTCGTGTTGATCATGTTTGGCATGACGGTCCTCGCGCCTAAACTCAATGCATTGCATGAGTTAAAGTACGCCTATTACTTCGGTGTGAAGGCAACGAAAGCGCAAAGTGAGGCCGCCAGTGAGGCGTTCGGTTCCCTGCACGGCCTCTCTCAAGTGTGCAACCTTTTAGTGCTTCTGGGGCTGGTCGCGCAGTTCATCCTCATATGGAAGGCGGCGACGCAGAGAAAAGGATAACTCAACTCCCGGTCGCAACTTCCGGCTCTATGAGAGCGGCATCATTCCACAAACCCTCGAGATCATATTTCTCCCGAGTCTCACGGCTCATCACATGCACAATTACGTCGAAGCAGTCGATCACCACCCAGGCGTTATATTGCGCGCCCTCGGGTGGCGGCGGGGTGAGTTGGTGATCCTGCTTTAGGCTATCGACAATCTCATTCCAAATAGCTCGCACGTGCGGCTCGCTGGTGCCAGAGGCGATCACAAAAAAATCCGTGATGCTCGACACTTCATGAACGTCCAGCACCACAATATCTTCCGCCTTCTTGTTGTCGGCATACTCACGGCAAGCCAGGGCTAATTCCAGTCCATCCATGCGTTGCTAGTAAAGATGCATCGTTTTCAGCGCCTCTGCAACCCGTGGGGGTGTCAGATGATCAATTTTTTTACCCTCGTGCAGACGCTGGCGGATATCGCTGGCGGAGATTCCCATTGGTTGCCCTCGCAAAACCAAGCCGCGAAAAGGCTCTGGGAAACCTGCCACCGGATCGCCGGGCCGGGGCACAACCACAAATGTAACCAGAGGTGCAAGCGCCTCGGCCTCACGCCATTGAGGCAACGTAAGCACGTGGTCGGCACCAATAATATAGAACAACTCCGCGCCATTAAAATGATCAGCATACCCGCGCACCGTGTCGATGGTGAACGATGCCCCTTCACGGTCAAGTTCCTGCGTGTCGATTTCGCAATTCGTTTGCCCATCAAACGCTAAGTGCAACAGTTGCACGCGTGCGTCGGCCTGCGCAGGCTGTTGATCTGGTTTGAAAGGAGATTGCGCGGCGGGAATGATATAAAGTCGATTGAGGCACAACTCCTCCAACGCCGCGAGCGCCACCATTACGTGGCCAAGATGCACAGGATCGAATGAACCACCAAAAAGACCAATGCGTTGGGACGCCATACTATGCCTTGGACGGGGCGGCATCCGGTTGCTGATCCAGTGCGTTTGCCTCCACCACGCCCTTCACCTTGGGAAAAAGTCGCACGGCCTCCACGATCATCCAGATCTCCAGCACAATAGTCGCCAAGCCAATGCCACCAAGGAGATAATCGGGCTTATCCGACACGAGCCAACCCGGGGCTAAGAAGAGTTGGTGGATCATCGCCCACATGGGCATGATGAGCATGAAGACAGCGGGAATGATCAAAAACCAAACTGCACGACCGCGTCGCCACAGGTAAAACGTAATGACCAGAAACGACAAACCGGCGAGTAATTGATTCGTCGCTCCAAAGAGTGGCCAAAGGATCAGTCCGCCTTTGCCGGCATTGGCAAGGGTCCACTCCGCACCACCCGGGGGCACAGCAGCCATGGCAGTGGCAATGACTACCGCGAAAATAGTGGCACCATGTTTGTTCTGCAAAAGTACAAATGGTGCAGCCGGTTGTATCCCGTCATCGCTAGCTTTCCCACCAATTGTGGCGACGAGTTCCTGAATCACATAACGCTGTAAACGGCAGGCGGTATCCAGCGTGGTGCCGGCGAATGACGCAACCAATACTCCCATCAATGCAACTGCAACTGCAGCCGACAAGCCGAGTGCTTGGAGAAAATTTGCCGAGCCATTGACGAACGCTCCCACCTTAGCCCCCAAAGAACCGGCCGCAGACCACGAATCGTATTGGGCATTCCATGCGGCTTCGCCGGTAAGCAACGCACCATCTTTCATCAGCCCAAGCCCCAATCCAGCCCCGCAGGCGAGGATGACGAGCGTGGCAAGAAATCCTTCAGTAAGCATGCTCCCATACCCGACAAATCGCGCATCGGGTTCACTCTTGAGCTGCTTGCTGCTGGTGCCGCTGGAGACGAGACAGTGGAAGCCACTAATCGCACCGCAGGCGATAGTAATGAAGAGAAACGGGAAAATCATCGGTGCACCTTCCGGATGCCATTGAATTGCAGGAGCCACAAATTTCAACTCCTGAATTGTACCTCCTGACGGAGTGTACCCTATGAACGCCGCGGCAAAGAGTCCGAGCACAATAAGCGCTAGAGCGGAGATGAGCTGTAGTGAATTGATATAATCGCGCGGCTGCAAAAGTGTCCACACCGGCAAAACGGACGCGACGTACGAATAGCCGAGCAGGACGACAACCCACGTCCAAACCGGCCAGGCAGCTAGGACACTGTTGAATTCCGCAAGGAAACCTACATTGCCGAAAACAACGGTGAGATACATGACAGCCAACGCTATCAGCGAAGGGAGTAGCAACCCAATGCCCTTGCGATGGAGCAGCACGCCGATGGCGACAGCAATGGGAATCTGAACGATGCACGGGAAGATGGAGGCAGGGTATTGCTTGAATACAGCAGCGATAACTAGGCCGAAAATGGCGAGCACGACGGTGAGAGCCATAAAGAGAGTGAAAAGGAATAGTAGGCGGACGCGTTTGTTCAAAACGCGGCCAGCAATGTCGCCAACGGTTTGACCATTGTTGCGCAGGCTAACTACGAGCGCGCCAAAGTCATGTACTGCACCGATGAAAATTGAACCGAGCACCACCCACAATAGTGCCGGCACCCACCCCCACATAATGGCAATAGCAGGGCCAACAATAGGACCAGTGCCGGCGATGGATGTAAAGTGGTGTCCAAAAACAACGGATTTACTAGTGGGCACGTAATCAACACCATCCTTTAGGCGTTCACTGGGACAAATGGCATCGGCGGATAACCTAAAGATTTTACTGCCCAGCCAGCGCCCATAAGTGTGGTAGGCCACAATGAAACCGATTGCGGATAGCAGCGCGATTAGGAGTGTTACCATGGCAGTAGTCGCGAAAAACGCGCCTCAAGGCCCAATCCTTAATGGAAAAAAGTGAAAAAATCAATCAAACGAGATAATGGGGAATAAAGCTTTTTGTTATAAAAACAGTTGTTAACAGCTGTTAGCAGTGTTAGTAATTAACTTTTGCCGTTGGCGTAGGCCATCAACTAAAAATAAGACCTCGCCCGTGCTAAGGAAAGGTGTGCTTTAAAAGGCCTCTTGAATTGTTGCGGCGAGGTGACGAGGGAACAGATTTATGTCACGACATCGTAGTTTACGTTCTTCGAACAAGCTGGGTGCCAAGCGCAATGTGCTGAAGAGATTCGAGCGCGTGGCGTTGCTCAAGGAGCGCAGCCAGTGGAAGGAAGGGGAGCGTGTGACGGGTCTTCGCAAAACGAAGCCCGCCGAATAGCGCCCTACTGTATACAATTCGCGATGTCTCAGGCCTTCGCCTGGATGGCAATTTGTTCCCCGGTTGGACACCGAACAGAGGTTCTGTGCCCCGGAAACATTTGATGGTGCGCCTGCAAAAATTCTTGGCCCAGGCCGGAATCGCTTCGCGGCGAGCCAGCGAGACGATTATCGGGGAAGGGCGTGTGGAGGTGAATGGCCAAGTGGTCACCCAGATGGGAGTCCGTGTGGATCCCCTGAAAGATGTGGTGGCCGTGGATGGCAAATTAATCCAACCATTAAGTCACCGCTATGTGGCGGTACATAAACCCAAGGGGGTTTTGTGTACCCGGAAAGACGAGCGGAAGCGGCCCATTCTGGGCGATCTTCTGCCGGCGGACTGGGATCTCAAACCGGTTGGGCGATTGGATCGCAATAGTGAAGGACTGATCTTTGCTACAAACGACGGCGAGTTTGCACTGCGGATCACGCATCCGCGGTACAGTATGCCCAAAGTTTACATGGTGGAGGTGGCTGGTGAAGTGCCCCGACGGGCGCTCAAACAGTTCATCCGAGGCGTGGAACACGAGGGCGAACTGCTACAGGCCCGTAAGGCCACCTTGGTCAATGCCAACCGCACGCGGAGCGTAGTGGAACTGGAGTTGACTGAAGGTAAAAATCGCGAAGTACGCCGCTTGTTTGTGACACAGAAAATGAAAGTCACCCGGCTGATCCGGGTGCGGATTGGCAATGTCAAGCTAGGCGAATTGCCAGCCGGAAAATGGCGAGCACTAACAGAAACAGAAATTAAAACACTGCTGAGGAAACAATGAAAACCACCCGCTTACTGATCCCCGCGATGGCCCTGGCGGCCAGCACCCTGCTCATGTCGCAGGAAACACCGGGCCAACCGCCCAAACGAAAACCGGCCCCCGTGCCAATTAAACCTGCTCTACCTCCGACTCCCGTGCCGGTCCCAGCCGAACCTGAAGCTTTCCCAGCTCCAGGGGATCCAATTCCCACGACACCCGTGCCAACACAGGCAACCCCCACGCCAACTCCCGCGATACCCACGCCGGTTCCGGCTGCACCCGCCTTGACGCCAGTGACACCATCCGCACCGATTGTTCCCCCGGTCGTAAAAAATCCAACGAATGAGCCTCTAGGCAAACCTTTCATCGGGGTCGGGACCATCAATGGCAAGCGCGTCAGCGCGCGCGGTAAGGCCACGATCTTCAGCGCGTTGGTGTTCCAGTTTAACAAAAATGAGCCAGTCAACATCGTTGAGGAAATCAACATCAATAACCCCAAGGCCGGCGAACCACGCAAATGGTTAAGAGTGCAGGTGCCGGCGGACGCCGGGGTCTGGGTTCACGCAGATTTCCTCAGCACACCGTTCAAGAAAAATACACAGGATGCCAACGGGCAACCGGTTGTGTTCACCTACGCCAAGGTGAAAGCCAACATGCTCAATGTACGTGGCGGGGCGGGTGAACATTTCCCCATCATCGGCAAGCTTGCGGCCGGAGCCGAAGTGCAAATTTCCGGACGCCGAAATGAAAAGTGGGTGGAGTTGTTCGCCCCAGCCAATACCACCGTCTATGTGGCAGCCCAATTCGTCACACGCAAGCAAATCAACGAAGGCGTGGTCGAGATTCCCCCCGCCCCTCTCTCGGTAAATCCGTCGATCCCACCGGCTGTGGGTGGAACCCATCCGACTATACCCGCCACACCACCGGAAACGATTGTGACTATCCCTGCAGAAGCCTTCAGCCAACCCAATGGGACCTCCAATGAAGGCGTGCCAATCAAGCGCGCCTCCACACCGTCAACTCCGGCCAAGGCTAACAATGGCACTGACAATAAGGTTCAGAATGATACCGGTAAGGCTGCTGCTTCTGCGAAGGGCAAAGCCGAGTCGGCAAAGGGGCAACCCCAGACCACCCTGCCAGTACCGATTTCGCAACCGGCAGAAACCGTAAAGCCGTCCGAGCCGGTGCCCACTCCAAAGCCTCTGGACCCGATCAAGGTGGCTGAGACCAACCCGAACCTACCACCGGCTTCCACCGAAAAACCCGGGACCAACGAACTCCCAATCCGCATTGTAACCCGAGAAGGTTATGTACGCCGCACACTCGCGATTCAAGCACCATCTGGCTATGTGCTGGAGCACATTGAATCTGGCAAAAAGATCAACTATCTCCTGCTGGACCATGCGACTCTGAAGCTCAACTGGTTCATTGGCAAACGCGTCCTCGTTAGTGGGCAGGAGGCTATCGATACGCGGCACGCAAACACGCCCGTACTCAAGGTGAAAACACTAAAAGGCGAAGTGAGTAAAGAAGCCCTCACTCGAATCACCGTGACCCAGGCTAAAGAGGCGGAACAAGCTACTGAAGACAAGGCCGAGGAGGAGGCAGAGCCCAAGTCCGGGGAGCCGGAAAAAAGCGACGACAAATAAGCACTGTGGCATCCGACAACCTGATCGATGGCCGTGCCATCGCCGATCAGATTCACGAGGAAACCCGGCGGCATATCGAGGCTCTGAACAATCAGAGCACGCCTCCGGGCCTCGTTTTTGTGAGGGTAGGGGAGGATCCAGCTTCGCGTGTCTACGTAGGCATGAAGGAGAAAACCTGCGCCTACCTTGGTATCCATTCCACCACGCACGTCCTTCCCGTGGACACTCCAGAAAAGGATCTACTCAAGCTAATTAACGAGCTGAATGCCGACCCCGTCATACACGGAATCCTAGTTCAGGCACCGTTGCCTCCACAGATCAATGTGTCCACCATTTTCGGCGCGGTCTCGCCCAATAAAGATGTCGATGGATTTCATCCCATCAATGTGGGCAAGCTACTTATAGGTGACTCCACTGGGTTTGCGCCCTGCACTCCCGCCGGCGTGCACGAGTTGCTGATCCGCAACGGCGTAGAAACCAGCGGAACAGAGGTCGTGGTGCTAGGTCGCGGTAACATTGTCGGCAAACCGATGGCCGCCATCCTCTGCCAAAAAACTGAACACGCGAATGCCACCGTCACCCTGTGTCATTCGCGCACCGCAAATATTCACGAACATTGCAGACGTGCGGACATCCTCATCGCCGCGATGGGCGTAGCTGAATTTGTACAAGCGGATATGGTAAAGCCCGGCGCAGTGGTTATCGACGTGGGCGTAAACCGCGTTCCAGATCCCGAGACCAAGAACGGTAGCCGACTCGTGGGAGATGTGGATTTTGCCGCCGTGCAACCCGTCGCCGGTAAGATTACGCCCAACCCCGGAGGAGTCGGCCCCATGACCATAGCGATGTTAATGCGCAACACCGCGCGTGCCGCTGCCAAGGCTCGCGGGCTGAATTTGGACACTCTCAAAAAATGACAGACACCCGTATTCTCCCTGATCTCCAATGCTCGCTGCTTTGCGAGGATATTCGCCAGGAAGCCAACGGCAATCCAATTCTCATTGGCATCCTCAGCCAGTTGGTCGTGCCGCAATTGCCAGTTACGGCGTTCAAGATTGTCTGCTTTAACCGCTGGACTGCGGGCGTGGGGGAATTCACCGAGCAGGTTAAAATCATCGCACCCGACCAATCCACCGAGTTGTGCAACAACAAGTTGAAATTCAAGCTTGATAAACCGGAACTCACGCACACCAGTGTCCACCTTTTCGGTAATGTGGAATTCAAAGAGCCCGGCGTTTACCAAGTGGAGGTGAATGTAGATGATGTACTCAAACTTCGCTATCCATTTCCAGTCATACTCGTGCAACCGAAGTCCACACCACCACCAGAGGAAAATAAGGACCAATAGTTTTTCATGGACCCGGATACGGCCCATCCGCCGGACGACAAACCTAGGGAACCACAGCCTATTCTGGCGGTCCCAGAAGAAACGCCCGAAAAACCTTCCGGCTTTCCTTTCACGTTACGCGGGACAGCATCCTTTGGGCAAACCGGCTGGGGCCGACTATTTGCGTGGCAACTAATCGTGGCCATCACACTGGGCAGCAGTATCCTGCTAGTGCTGGCCCACCATTGGGCCCCCGTTGTAGATCAAGTGGTGGGAGAAGTTATGCCGGCGGAAACTGGCCTAAAGGAGGGCCGATTAATCTGGCCTGCCAACCATCCCAAAGCGTTTAGAAACACCCAATATTTCGGCCTAGTGGTGGATCCTGAGGGCACAGGAGATCACGGACACATGGCCGATGTACAAATTGAATTGCGGAGTGACAGCTGGGTGTGCCGATCAATCTTCGGCTACCGTGAGTTTGAATACCCCAGGCAAGATTGGCCGCTGACAAGAAAACAATTCCTACCTTGGTGGGGATCGCGGAAACCTTTCCTATTACTAGGGTCGGGCGTAGTTATTGGGCTGCTGTTTTGGTTGGGTTGGCTGGGGCTGGGGTTGATCGGAATTTGGCCGGCAAAAATCATTGCCTATTATGCCGACCGTGAAAGTGACTTCAGCAAGCTCTGGAGAATCTCATCCGCCTCCCTACTACCGGCTGGAGTGCTGCTGGCGATGGGTTTCCTATGTTATGCCATGGGACTTTTACCGATTATTGGACTGCTGATATTAATCCCGATTCACTTTATCCTCGCTGGATTATATCTGTTTTTTTCAACGTTCTTACTACCCAAAGTCGCGATTGATCAGGTGAATCTATTTGACAAAAACCCAAAAAGTAAAACGGAGGATGAGGAACCACATAGCGCCGATCCGGCCAATCCCTTCGCAGCGGATAACGATGGGGACGGTTGACAACATCCCATTGCCAGCCTGTTTTGATTCCAGTAATTTTTCAGCTATGAAACTGCGGTTACCGCGATATTTTTACCTCTGGCTGCTGGCTGGCGAATTGGCGTTCAATGGTTGCACTCCTCAACCCAACAATTCACAGGAAGATAAGGAACCACATTATCTCACGGGCCGTCGCCTCGTTCAGCAACTCGATTGGGATGGCGCCGAACGCGCCTTTTTAAAATCGCTGGAGTCCAATCCGCGCTCCTCATTGGCACACTACGAGTTGGGGTCCATTTATATTTCGCACAAGGAGGATCCTGCTGCTGCCATTTTTCACCTAAACCGCTACCTCACCTTCAATCCACAGGTAGCCAACAAGCAACAGGTGCAGGGACAGATCGACGCCGCCAAACGTGACTTAGCCGCTGACATACATGGCACACCCGATGCCCCGAGCCAGTCCATTCTCAATCTGCGAAACAAGCTTAACCAGTTGGCTGCTGAAAACCAGGCTCTCCGACATCAAATGAAGTCACGAGGCATTACGCCCAGCTCGCAATTCGCTCAGACCACTAATGCCCCAACTCTGAGTGCGCCACCCTTGAGCACTGCCAGCCACCCTTCTCCCACATCAAGTCCCCCGCCCGCTTTGCGCAGACACAAGGTGAAAAGCGGCGAATCCCCATCAAGTATTGCCCGCAAGTATAGTGTGCCGCTCTCCAAGTTTCTGGCAGCTAATCCAGGCCTTAAACCCACCAGGATACAGATCGGTCAAGAGTTGAAAATTCCATCGCATTAAGAGTAAGCTCTCCGCCGATCCGTCATGCAGCGATTATTCCTCGCAATTCTTGCCTGTTTTTGGGCTTACATGGGTTTCCGCCTTTGGCAGGTGGAATACGCCGGCCAAAGCCTAGGGGCGGCTGTTGATATTGAAGTAGTGTGGGACAAAATTCTCAACGCTCAAGATGAGGCACCGATGTCAATTATGAATGAACGCACAGGCGAAGCCTTAGGCTGGATGATGTGGTCCCCCACGGTGACGCGTGATGACACAGATAAACGACCTGAGGTGGAAGGCATGGTACATACTGCTCTGGGCTATTCTCTAGATATTGATCGAGGCCGGATTTTTGGCACCGAGCACGCTGTTGATTTCACTTTCAGCATTCATGTGGGTTTTGGCCCTGATCCAGACCGCAACTGGACCGATGTGCGGTTAAACGTCAGACAACAAAATGAGACGGTCGACTACAATGTACGTCTGGATGCTCAGTCCACCAACACCTTTTTCTCGCTCAATATGGAACACGACAACGCAACCAACCACGCGGAAATTGCTTACACCGATCTCCGTAAACCAGATAAACTGGTGCGCGCGGGCATGGAACTGGCTGGGGTCAATTCCTTGGTCACCGCAGGGGCATCACTGGCTGTACGCAACCTGATGAGCAAGATACAGCTAACCAAGCCTGTGAGCTTTAAATTTCCATGGCCAAAACAGGCCCACTTTGACCTGCTACCCGACGTCCGCACGCGCATCAAAGTATACCGTGTGGATGTGCCGATCATTGAGGGCATGCTCTTGAAAATTTACATCAACCCTCTAGGGGAAATCCTGCGTGTGGAAGTGCCGGAAATCCTGATTGATACCTTGCGTAAATCCGCCAAGCTTAATCTTCCTCAGAGCATCGTACTCCGGAACGACCACTATTACGGCCGGTTAAAACGCAATCGCCGCTAATGATTGAACTACATAATCTTGTGAAGAAATTCGGTGATCTCACCGCCGTGGATGACTTGAGCCTCACCGTAGGCCGAGGTGAATTTTTTGTCGTGCTCGGCCCCAATGCCGCCGGCAAGACGACCACCATCAAGATTCTTGCTGGTCTCATCTCCCCCACCGGCGGACATGCCAAGGTGTGTGGCTACGATGTACAGA
This sequence comes from Limisphaerales bacterium, assembly GCA_965659445.1. Lineage (GTDB taxonomy): Bacteria > Verrucomicrobiota > Verrucomicrobiia > Limisphaerales > UBA1100 > UBA1100. The sequence goes on from CBFHWX010000027.1 coordinate 23,986, forward strand.
ACGACCCAATTGAGGTTCGCAAACGCCTAGCATACATTCCAGATTTTCCGTTTCTGTACGACAAACTCACGCCTTGGGAATTCCTGCGCTTCACTGGACAGCTCTTTCATATGAACGAATCGCAAATCCTGAAACAGACACACGACCTCATCCCTCGTTTTAGCCTGAAGCCTTTTCTTGACAAGAGTATCGAGAGCCTCTCGCACGGCACACGTCAGCGAATTGCTATTGTGTCTGCGCTCATGCACGCGCCGGAGGTATTTGTTTTAGATGAACCTATGGTGGGACTGGATCCGCATCACCAGTTTGTGCTCAAGGAAGTGCTCAAGGAGCGGGCTGCCGATGGCATGTCGGTGTTTCTTTCCACTCACCAACTCAGCGTGGCTGAAGATGTCGCCGAGCGAATTGGCATTGTGCACATGGGTAAAATGGTGGCTTTGGGCACAAGGGAAGAACTGCACGAGATGGGCGGAAAAGGCAACACAGCCCTTGAGGAAACCTTTCTCGTGCTCACTCGCGAGGAATCCGATGTGGCAGTACATCGTCAATTGCAGCAGGGCTGAGATCGCATGGACGATCATCGACAACGTTTCCCTTCACCGTTCATTTTGTTATTACGAGTCAACCTGCTGCAAGCCGTACGGCGTGTGACACAAGCCGGCTCGAAGTCCGGCCTGCTCACGGTGATGATCGGCTTGTTCCTCTTATTTTACCCTCTCATCGCCTCGGGCATGTTCTACGCCGGCTTGCGATATGTTTCAAAATTTCCCGGGCTTGGCGATATGCTGATTGAGCGGCTTGTGTTCCTTCTGTTTGCATTTCTGTTCATGCTTCTGCTCTTTTCGAACATTGTGGTTGGCTACACGAACATGTTCCGTAATCAGGAAACGCGATTCCTACAAACACTGCCATTTTCCGCCAACAATATTTTTCGCTGGAAACTAATTGAGACCACCTTTGTTGCCTCATGGGCCTTTATGCTTTTGGTGGCACCTTTACTTTTGGCGTATGGTATTTTTCAATCCCAACAACCAGGGCATCAAGTCGGTTGGCAATACTATATTTTAACGCCGCCTCTAGTGTTGATGTTCATCTTGCTGCCTAGCATTTTCGGTTGCTGGATCGCTGTGTTTATGGCGAGGCACCTCGACCGCAGCCTGTTTCAAACTACCGCTGTACTGCTGCTACTGGCCCTGATCTATATGGTCATCGTCTATTTGCAGCCTGATGCGGCCAGCGTACAAACACTCGAGACTCGCGTGGTAGATCTCACTGACCGACTGCTTTCCAAGACTCAATTTGCGCAATTCCCATTTCTGCCGAGCTATTGGCTTTCCAGCGCAATCACCAATTGGGTGGAAGGCGCCAAATCACTGGCCGCATTCTTCGTGCTCGTGCTTGTTTCCAACGTCCTGTTCTTCGGATTTCTAGGATTCACTGAGACGGGTAAATATTTTTACAAGTCCCTCTTCGCCACGCTCAGTCGCGGAAGTTTGGCTGGCGACTGGAGCAACGCCGCCCGGCTTATCCCACGCCTTTGCGCACAGTTGATTCTCCTGGCGTGGTTCCTGCCGATTATTGATTTCCATCCGCTAAAAGAACACTGGCATCAAAGGTTGGCGCCGCTCACTCAATCTTATGCTGCGCAGAAAAAATCAGATGTAATCCAGGGGCAGGACTTGGGGCGCTGGGTCACCAATCAAGTGACACAACTCGAACCGCAACTTGCCCGCGGCGCATTTTATGCACTCAAGCCCGGACTGCGCCGCCTAACCCAGCGTAGTGCTTCCGGCGAGATGCAGCAGCTCGGCCCGGATCTGGAGCACCTTATCAATGCCAACATCCGTCAAAACCTTTCCGGCTTGGATATCGTGCGCAGACGCACGGTGCTGCGAGGCAAAGCTGAGGAATTTTCAGACGAACCCAAGGCTACGCTAATGCCCGAAGCGGCATCCACCCTAACCACTCTCCTCCACAAGATCGGCCCACTGAAAACCAAAGGAACCTCAGTCCAGTTTGCCGGCAGAGCCAACATTAGCCCTGTGAATACCAACGACATGTACCGAATACACATGCGGAAAAAAATCACGAAGGTCGATGAGAAACAAGAGCCCATAGATGAAACAATTTGGGTCACGGATCACGGTAATTATCTGGAAGGCCACCTAGTTGCCGAAGGCAATCAATTACGCCTGAATCTGCACAATCCGTTTCCTGAAGATGAGACACCGGCCGGCGTGGTGGGCATCGACGCCAATTCCTTTTGGCACAGTCAAACCAGCCCACCCAACGGTGAACCTGATAAGGGAAATTTCAGCTGGATTCTCGGTCACGTTGTCCCGGCTGTTTACTCTCAACAACCCCAACCCGTTCAACACGCTGGCCTGCCTCTCGTCTCGTTACTCGCCATTCCTGTGCTAGCCCTCCTCGCTTGGTTGATCAATTCCAGAGCCGTCCACTTGCTTGGCGCACTGGCCACCATCGGCTTGTTCATCGTTCTGGTCGCTCAGTCCAACCATTGGCTAGCCGTGCTGGACGGCGGCAAAGGTAGTAGTGCATTCGGTGTGGCCGGCTCGCAGTTCATCGGCATCGGCGTGTGGATCATGTTGTTTTTTGCCTTGGTCCAAGGTGTGTTCACAATATGGCAGAAACCCCTCTGCTCGCAGTACGAGGCATGGTACCTGAGTCGAGCTCAACGAGAAAAAGATAAGGATTTTCATTACCGACCCAGCACAGCGGAATTCATTATGCGACGCATCCCGTTTATCTCGTCGGATGTCCTGGCCTTGTTGCTCAAGGATATTCGTCTCTTCTGGCGTGACACCGCGCAATGGGGCCAATCGCTCATCTTGTTTGGCATCCTCGGTGTATACATATTGAACCTTCGCTTTTTCACCGAGCAGTTCACCTCACTATTCGCTGACGGTCGACTGGGCAGTGACTATTTTTTTAAGCTGGTTAGTTTTATGAATCTCGCCGCATGCGCGCTTAACCTCGCCACGCTCACCACGCGATTTGTTTATCCTCAATTTTCACTGGAAGGAAAACGCCTCTGGATTGTTGGTATGTCCCCACTGGGCTTGGAGCGCGTGGTGAAAGTGAAGTTTCTTCTGGCCACGAGCATTTCACTGCTCATCTCCTTCCCGCTCATTTGGCTGTCGTCCAACATGCTTCAGCTACCCACCGTACAGAAACTCTTTTTTTGCGGCGCCATCTCCGTGATGGCCATCGCCCTCAACGGCCTTGCTGTGGGCATGGGCGTTATGTACCCGAACCTCAAAGAAGATAACCCCAGCAAGATTGTCTCCGGGTTCGGCGGCACGTTCTGCCTGGTGGTGAGTTTCGTTTACATCGGCGTGGCGGTGATGATGCTCGGCATCAGCTCTCCTTTTGGATCGCCCTGGCAGATGCTTGGCCGCGCAGATGTTGGGCAACAAATGATTTATATGGGAATGTTCATCTTTGTCTCACTGACGGTTGGTTTAGGGCCATTGTGGTACGCCCTACATCGCGCGCGGAATTTTGAGCATTAGCCCAATCTTCAAACACCCCAACCTGTGCTTTACTTTTTCTTTCTTCCCCTCTAGTATCCAGCCTCATGGCTACAATTGATGGGCCGGATTTATTAGAGGAGGATTTCCCCGCCACAGCCTACAGCACGACTGTGGCGAATGATGATCGTGAGGAACTCGATAATCAGGTTTCCAGCCTTCAATCAAAACTCGCTGAGCTGAATCACACGCGTGACAAACTGGAACGGGAGAAGGCTACGGTAGAGGAATCGCGCCGCCGATTTGCGGAGTTTCAAACCGGACACGAAGAGATGCTTCATGAACTCACGCGCAGCCTTGGCTTGTTGGAGGAAGCGCAGATGAATGCCCAGCGCGAAGCCGAACAAATGGCTTTCACCATGGACGACCTGCGCGATGCGCTCTCGAAAGTAGAAGTGCTGGAGGACGTGGATACGCATGACGAGCATTGGAAGGTGCAGCTCACGCGCAATCTTACCACGATTGAAAACGCCCGGATGGAACTAAACTCGGCACGCCTAAAATGGACGTTGTTGAGTGGCAATCTGGATAAGGATGACGAACGTCTTGTCGCGCCAATACAAGGCGGCACAAACGGCATTACCATGCCAAAATCATTCGGCCAACTTTGCCTCTGGGGTCTGGCGCTCACTTGGCCGATCCTGCTGATCGGTTCGGTCATTGTCGCTGTCCTGTCATTGAATTTATAAGATAACATTATGGGTTGGTTCACACGCAAGCCAGATCCCATGACCATACGTTCGCACGAGCTCAATACGGAGATTGCTGCGCTGGAAGTCAAGATTCACCAGATCAAAAACGCGTCTAATTATTCCGACCCGCACCAAATTCAAACCGTATTTGAGGAGACGCGTTCTATGCCGACCTATCCTTTTCTAAAGACTGAGGAGGAACTGGAGGAGTCCATCCCCGCCGAACCCGAACGTGATTCCCCAAGCTTGTACAATGATATGGGCTTGCGAAAATTTGACCTTGCCGGTTGGTGGTTGCGCCTGAAACATTCTAAAACTCTGCCAGCCCCCACTAAAAATGAACAACTGGTCACTTTAATTGCAACCGGCCGTCAACATGGCCACACCGCTCTACGCAAGGATACACGCTTGGCCCGTAATCGATTTATCCTGCTCGCGCTGGTGTTACTGGCAGTTTTATGGAGCATCCTTAGCCTGCTCATGCCGCAGCTCTGATGATAGCCCCCGTGCCCACTAAAATGGGCGTGTTTACCGCCGAATACTCTGAAAATGGTTTATGTCGCCTGTGTTTTCCGCGAGGCAAGAAACTGTCAAAAAGACCGGCCCTTACCAAACAACAGCAGTCGTGGCACCGCAAAACACAGAAAGCCGTGCAGGCGATTCTCACCGGTCGCGCACCAAGGACACTCCCGCCTTTGGATTTTACCACTGGTACGGATTTTCGCCAGCGCGTCTGGGAGATGCTGCTCACCATCCCAACCGGGACAGTGTGGACCTACGGCGAACTGGCTTGGTCGGTAAATCAACCGCGGGCAGCCCGCGCTGTGGGTGGTGCTTGCGGGGCAAATCCCATTCCCTTATTCATCCCATGTCACCGTGTCGTGGGCGCCAATGGCACGCTCACGGGTTTCTCCGGTGGCATGAAATGGAAAATATTTCTGCTCGTGGCCGAGGGCATCGAACTTCCGCTTCGTTGACATGCCCTTGCCTCGTTGTTAGCTTCCCAGCCCTTTAGGCATGAATTATAAGGACACACTCAACCTGCCAAAAACTGGTTTTCCCATGAAAGCCGGTTTGGTGCAGCGCGAGCCCGAGCGCCTCAAACAATGGTACGCCGAGGGCATCCACGACCGCATCCGCGAACGCCACGCAAAGGCGAGCAAAATGTTTGTGCTGCACGACGGACCGCCTTTTGCCAATGGCGACGTGCACATCGGCACTGCGCTGAACAAAACGCTCAAGGATTTCATTCTCAAATTCCAGACCATGCGCGGCAGGAATGTGCCGTATGTGCCCGGCTGGGACTGCCACGGATTGCCAATCGAATTCAAGGTGGTGCAGGAGATGCGCAAGAAGGGGCGCGCGGACGCGACATCCGCCGACATTCGCAAGGCTTGCGAGGCTTATGCGCGCAAGTATATCGACATCCAGCGCACACAGTTCAAGCGCCTCGGCGTCTTCGGCGACTGGGATAATCCCTATCTCACGCTCGACAAAAAATACGAGGCCGAGGAGCTGCGCCTCTTTGCCGATCTTGTCG